>JBOFLR010000399.1:0-8915 GCA_051657965.1 Dermatophilaceae bacterium | reverse complement strand
TGCACACCGAGGCCGGCCGCACGGTCGGCGACGTGCTGCGGGCGAAGGACGGCGACATCCCGGCGCTGGTGCACACCCATCCGAGCGAGACGCTGCGAGACGCCATCGAGATCCTCCGCGAGTACGGCGTCTCGCAGATGCCGGTCGTCAAGGCCGAGCCGCCGGTGGTGTCCGGCGAGGTGGCCGGTGCGGTCTCCGAGCGCGCCCTGCTCGAGGCGCTGTTCACCGGCAAGGCGCATCTCGCCGACTCGGTGGCGGCGCACATGGGCCCGGGGTTGCCGCTCGTGGGGTCGGGTGAGCCGCTGGCCACGGCGCGGCACGAGCTCGAGGGCAGCGACGCCGTGCTCGTGGTCGACGACGGGAAGCCGGTGGGTGTGCTCACCCGCGCCGACCTCCTCGCCGCCCTCGCCGACTGACAGCCGCATCCCCGGCCGCACTCACCGACGTCAGCATCGGCGGGTCACGGCGCCCAGCGCACCGCCGACCGGCGGATCCGTTCGACGGCCTCGTGCAGCTCGGCCCGGCTCCGCGCGGCGGTCAGGCTGAGCCGCACGCCCTTCGGCACCCCCGCTCCGACGCCCAGCGTGGTGCTGGGCACCACGGTGACACCGGCATCGGCCAGCAGTCGGGCGGCGCGGTCCGGCGCGGTCCGGGTCGGCAGCCACCGATGTGGCGAGCGCGGCCCGGGCCGGAGGTCGTCGAGGAGCCGGCTGCGGGCGGCGACCTCGGTGCGCTGCCAGTCGACGCGGCGCTCGAGCGTGCCGTCGGCATCCCACAACGCGGCGAGCTCCACCATCGCCGGGCTCACCGTCCAACTGGTCAGGCTCACCTCGGCCGCGGCCGCCGCGACGGCCGGATGCCGCCCGGCCAGTGCGCCGATCCGGAGCCCGGGCGCCACCGACTTGGACAGGCCTGTGACGACGACCGACCGGTCGGGGACCAGTGCGGCGAGCACCGGCTCGTCCTGCAGCGCCCCGTAGACGTCGTCCTCGATCACCGTGAGGCCGAGCCGGGTCACCACCTCGGCCACGTCGTGCCGCCGCTGCTCGGTCATCGACACCGCGGTCGGGTTCTGCAGGTGCGGCACGCAGACCAGCGCGCCGGCGCCGGAGGTACGTGCCGCTCGAGCGAGGTCGCCGGGAAGGACGCCGAGGTGGTCCAGGCGCACCGGCACCAGGTGCAGGCCGAGATGGCGGGCCGCGGTCTTCATCCCGGGAAAGGTCGGCTCCTCGACGAGCACCCGCCCGCCTGAGCCGACGACACACACCAGCGCGGCGAGCAGTGCCTGCTGGGCGCCCGCGGCGAGCACCACCTCGCCGTGCCGCAGGTGCAGACCCCGGCGGGCGAGCAGGGCCGCGACCACCGCGTGACCCCGGCTCAGCGTCGCCGGGCTGGGATAGCGGCCGTCGAGCTCGGCCGACCTGCCGAGCGTCACCAGGGCGGCACCGAGGTCGGGGTCGGGCAGCAGTGCGGCGGGAACGTTGCTCGACAGGTCGATCGTCGAGGGAACCGCCTCGCGGTCGGTGAACGACGTGGCGAACAGCGCGGCGTCGACGCTGTCGCCGAGCACGTAGGTGCCCCGGCCGACCTGGCCGTGCACGAGGTGCCGACGGGCGGCCTCCGCATAGGCCGCGGTCACCGTCGACGTCGTCACGCCGAGCCGGCGGGCCAGCGCCCGCTGTGGTGGCAGCCGGTCGCCGGGGCGGAGCCGGCCGGTGCGCACCGCGTCCCCGATGGCGTCGGCCACGCGGAGGTAGACCGGCCCGTCGCCGCCGATCCGGGGAGCCCATCGATCCGCCATGCCGGAATGCTACCCGGACAATCTCCATCTTGACCCAGACAATCAACGCACCGGACACTGGCCGGATGACGACCGCCACCGATCTCGACGACGCCGCTCTCCACCACGCCGCCGAGGTGGTCTACCGCCACCTCGACCCCACACCGCAGTACGCCTGGCCGCTCCTCGCCGCCGAGGTCGGCACCCGGGTCTGGGTCAAGCACGAGAACGCCACCCCGACCGGGGCGTTCAAGGTGCGGGGAGGGCTCGTGTACCTCGACCGGCTCGCCCGCGAGCGGCCGGAGGTCACCGGGGTAATCTCGGCGACCCGCGGCAACCACGGGCAGAGTCTGGCCTACGCGGGGCGCGCGCTCGGCATCCCGGTCACCATCGTCGTCCCGCATGGCAACTCGGCCGAGAAGAACGCGGCGATGGTCGGCTTCGGCGCCGAGCTCGTCGTGCACGGCGACGACTTCCAGGAGGCCCGCGAGCACAGCGTGGTGCTCGCCGAGCAGCGCGGCCTGGAGGGCGTGCCGCCGTTCCACCCCGACCTCGTCGCCGGAGTCGCCACCTACGCGCGAGAGCTGTTCGACGCGGCCGGCCCGCTCGACGCCGTGTTCGTGCCGGTCGGCATGGGATCGGGCGCGAACGCGGTGATCGCGGTCCGCGACCAACTGGGCCTGGGCACCGAGATCATCGGTGTGGTCAGCGAGAACGCCCCGGCCTACGCGCTCTCGGTGGCTGCCGGCGAGGTCGTCGACACCGACTCCGCGCACACCTTCATCGACGGCGTCGCCGTCAGGTCTCCGCATCCGGATGCCGTTCGCGGCCTCGTCGGCGGTGTCGCGCGCATGGTCCGGGTCAGCGACGACGACGTGGCCGCCGCCATGCGGACGATGTTCCGCACGACCCACCAGCTGCCGTGCCCGTCGGGCGCCACGGCTCTCGCCGGCCTGTGGAACGAGCGGGAGCGGTGGCAGGGGCGGAACGTGGCGGTGGTGATGACCAGCTCCAACGTCGACACCGGGGTCGCCGCCGAGGTGCTTGCCGGGCGCACGCCCGCGCCGTGACGACGGCACGCGACCGCCGCCTCGTGCCGCGCGACTCAGGCCCCGGCGGGTGTCACCCGGAGGGCACTTGGCGGTACTCCGCCCGGTACGTCACGGCATCCTCGGGTGCGCTGACCACCTGGCTGCGCTCCCCGCCGTTGCTCCACCGCACGAACTCGTACTCCTGTCCCCGGTAGGTCTGGCGCTCGGGCGCCGTCAGGGCGAGCTGCCCGCCGACGAGATACCGGCGGGTGCTCGGGCCGGTCAGCTGCGCCCCGTTGATCGACACCGTCAGCCCGGACGGCCTCGTGGCCGCGGTCACCTCGACCGAACGAGGGTAGAGGTCGAGGGAGGTGGTGCTGCGCAGGCCGGTCGAGTCCTGCGCGGTCAGCCGGAGCTGCACGTACGACGGGTACTCGTGGTCCGGGGCGGTGAATGCCGCCGTGTCGACCCCGGACGGGCTGGACAGCACGTGCTCGTGGCAGCTGTCGGCGCTGAAGCAATGCTTGATGACCACCTCCCAGCTGAGCGCGGAGGCGGGCAGCGGTCCGTCATCGGCGTCGGACGCGCTGCCGGAGAACGCGATCCGGTCTCCGACCGCCCAGGTGGTCCCCGCCGCCGGAGCAGTGATCGAGACCTCCGGCGCCGCCTGACCGGTGCGCACCGAGACCGGCGCGACGTCGGTGGCGCCCGCGTCGTCGGTCACCTGGACCGCGACCGTCTCGGTCAACGCGGTGTCGTAGGTCCTGCTCACCGTCACCCCGGTGGCGTCGTCGAACAGTGCGTCACCGTCGAAATCCCAGGCGTAGGAGAGGGTGTCGCCGGCGTCCGGGTCGGAGCTCGCGCCGGCATCCAGCACGACGGTCTGCGGCAGCTGCTGGCTCACCGCGGGCGTTGCCGAGGCTCGCGCCGTCGGTGGCGTGTTGCCCTCGGAGTAGCTGATCCTCCGGAGCTCTCCGGCGCCGATGTCGACGTAGTGGATGTCGCCGCCCACCGCGGTCTGCAGGTCGATCGGCGTTCGCCCGGTGACGATCGTCGACGTCTGCTGCGGGTCCGGGAGACCGTCCGGGCCTCGGGGCGAGAACCAGATGCACCCGCGGGCGTAGTCGGAGAAGAACATGCCGCCGTCGTACGAGCCCGGGTAGGTCGTGGCGTCCGTGGGGAACGCGATCCCGGTGACGGCCGACGAGCCGTTGTTCGGGCACTCGTCCGACCCGGGCACCGGCGCACCGTGCTGGTACGCCAGGTACGGTGCCGTCGCCCGGCCGGAGGAGACCAGGTCCCGGCAGATCGTGAGCCCGGCGTCACGGTAGCTCGGCTGCTCGCCCACCCCCTCGTAACAGGGCCACCCGAAGTTCGTCGCCGTGGCCGCGGACGTGACCTGCGGGACGCGGTCGATCTCCTCCCAACCGCCCCACCCGACATCCGGGATCCACACCTCGTCGGTGCCCGGCCGGAAGGCCATCGTGGTCGGGTTACGCAAGCCGTAGGCGACGACCCGGGACCGGTTGGCGTCGCCGCCGGTCAGCGGATTGCCCGGGCGAGGGTCGCCGGTATCCGGGTCGATCCGGATGAGGGCGCCGCTCAGGCTCTGCGGGTCGGCCGCCGACTCGGCATCCTGGGCGCGCAGCGCACCACCCTCGGCTCTGGGTGCCGTCGCCGGGCTCCCGGCCGGCGCGTTCGGGTCACCGCAGGCGTTCGGCGGGGTGCCGTCCGGCCGCGGGTCGGTGGGCAGCTGGCCGTAGTCGGTGGCGCTGTAGCTGGCGCCGTCCCCGCCGGTGACCAGCAGGCTGCCGTCCGGGGCGAAGAGCAGGGCGCCACCGGCGTGGCTGGTGAACTGCTGACACCAGTCGTTGATCAGCACCCGCTCCTCGACGAGGGTGTTGTCCTCGCCGATCGTCAGCCGCGACAGCCGGCTGCTGGCCAGGCAGCCCTCGGTGGCGTACTGCGGACAGTCGTCGCCCACGGTGGGCGGAGTGCCGCCGATCGGCGCGTCCAGCACGTAGAACGCGTACAGGTAGGGCCGGCCCGAGGTGAATGCCGGGTCGAGGGCGATGTTCAACAGGCCGCGGTCGTTGAAGTTCGGGATCCGGTCGGAGAAGTCCGCGACCGTGGTCGGCGAGCTGTCGGCCGCGCCGTCGAACTGCTTGAGGATGCCGGCCTTCTCGGCGACGAAGATCCGACCGTCCGCCGTGAACCGGGCAGCGGTCGGCTGGGTGAGACCGCCGAGGATCGAGCGGTCGAGGAAACCGCTCGGGAGCAGTGCCGCTGCAGCCGGGCTCGTAGGCGGCGTTGTCGTGGAGCCGAGACCGCCGGCGCCGCCGAGCGCACCCAGCAGACCTACAGCGAACAGAGCATGTCGTAGCGGTCTGCGCACGGTGTCCCCCCGGGACGCTCGTCTCGTCTGTGGACACGTGCAGCGTGCCGCCGGCCGCCCCGGTCCGCAACCGGAGCGGCTGGTGTGCGTCGGTCAGGTCGGTGGGACGACGTCGGTCTGGGCCGGCAGGTTCGCCACGCCGACCGGACAGGTGAGGCCGTTGGGGCCGTGGTTGCAGTAGCCGCCGGGGTTCTTGTGGAGGTACTGCTGGTGGTAGTCCTCGGCGTACCAGAACGGGCCGGCGTCGGCCGCGGACGCGAGGGTCGTGGTGATGGTGCCGCGCCCGGCCTTGTCGAGCTCGCCTTGGAAGGCATCCTTCGTCGTCCGGGCGGCGGTCTCCTGCGCGGGGGTGGTCCAGAAGACCGCCGAGCGGTACGCCGTGCCGACGTCGTTACCCTGCCGGTTGCCCTGCGTCGGATCGTGGTTCTCCCAGAACGCCTTGAGCAGCAGCTCCGGGCTCGTGGCACGCGGGTCGTAGGCGACGAGCACCGTCTCGGCGTGGCCGGTGCGCCCGGTGCAGGTCTCCTCGTAGGTGGGGTTCGGGGTGTACCCGCCCTGGTAGCCGACGGCGGTGGTGACCACGCCGGGCAGCTCCCAGAAAATGCGTTCGGCGCCCCAGAAACACCCCATTGCCACGTACATCACCTCGGTGCCGGGCGGCCACGGCCCCTCCAGCGGAGTGCCGAGCACCTCGTGGGCGACCGGCACCGGGAAGCTGCGGTGGTCGCGGCCGGGAAGAGCCTCGTCGCGGGTGGGCAGAGTAGTCGTCGCACGCGAGCCGAAGAGCATGTCGTGCACAACGGAACGACCTGGCCGAGCTGTTCCCGGTGGCGTGAGGGGGTGTCTCGATCGCGACTGCCACTTGCCGTCCGCCTGCGCGGCCCGATCGGTGCATCAGCCGTTCGGCCGAACTTAAAGAAAAAGTAAAGAAAAGACCTGGCGGAGGTAAAGGAACTCAGGCAGGATGTCGCCCACGCGGCACTGCCGCGCGGGCTCCGCCGACGTCCCCTGGAGCCCGACAGCACCACGGTTCGCGGGTGCCTCCTGCAGGGGGAGGCACCCGCGAACCGTGGCCGTGCTGATCTCGGCATCGTCGTCGGCATCGGTGCGTCGCGACGCCGCGTCGCCGCACCGACAGCGGGTGTTCCCAGCGTCGTCGATACTCCCTGTCGCCATACGTCGGGTTGCGACAGGCTGGCCCGGTGAACGAGCGTGCGCGTCATCCGCAGGTCGCCCTCGTCGGCGTGTCCGGGCACGACACCTCGGCCAAGGGCAGCAACCGTTTCGACGCCTGGGCCGCGGTATTCGTCGAAGCCGCCCGTGAGGTGCTCGGTGACGACCACGACGAGCGCGATGTCGACGAGGTGCGCGCCATGGAGTCGAGCACTGCTCGAGAGCGGCACCGGGTCGCGGCGGTCGGCGGCGGCGTGGTCGCGGGAGCGGCCGAACTCGTGCTGCCGCGTCTCGACAACCTCGACCTCGCCGAGTTGCGGGTGGCGGTGCTGCCCTCCCGTCGGCGCCGCGGCGTCGGCACGCTGCTGCTCGGATGGGCCGAGGAGATGGCCGTGACCCACGGGCGGCAGATACTGCAGACGATGACGTCCGCGCCGTCGGCGGCGCTCGACCGTTCCGCTGCCTTCGCCCGCCGGCATCGTTTTGCCGTCGCCCAGGAGAGCCTGCGATCCGACCTCACCCTCCCGGTCGACGCCGCGCAACTGGCCGCGCCGCACGGCGATGAGTATGTCGTGGAGTCTGCAGTCGACGGCATCCCGAGGTCCTGGCTCGACGACCGCGCCGAGCTCGCGCGGCGGATGTCGACCGACATGCCGGTGGGTGAGCTCGCACTCGAGGAGGAGAGCTGGGATGCCGACCGTCTCCGTGCCGAGGTGCGGATGACGCTCGAGATGGGACGGCACGTCGTCGACACCGTCGCCCGCCACGTGCCGACCGGTCGGCTCGTCGGTTTCACCCATGTCGAGCTGCCCACGTCATCCGACACGGTGTATCAGCACGACACCCTGGTCACTCGCGAGCACCGCGGCCACGGGCTCGGTCTGCGGTTGAAAGCCGCCAGTACGTCGACGGCCCAACGCGAGTGGGCGCACGCGAGGCGGATCCGCACCTGGAACGCCGTCGAGAACACCCCCATGCTGGACGTCAACCGAGCGCTGGGTTACCGCACCACCGCTCGGCTCACGTCGTGGCAGAAGCGGCTCGGATGACGACATGCTGGCCCGGCGGCGGCGAACCCCCACCGTAGGCTCGGCACCATGACGTTCGAGCACCTCGGCTTCGCCTCGCGGGCCATCCATGCCGGGCAGGAGCCCGACCCGACGACCGGTGCTGTGGTGCCACCCATCCACGCGGTGAGCACCTACAAACAGGACGGCGTCGGCGGCCTGCGCGGAGGCTACGAGTACTCCCGGTCGGCCAACCCGACCCGCACCGCGCTCGAGGAGTGCCTCGCCGCGCTCGAAAGCGGTGAGCGGGGGTTGGCGTTCGCGAGCGGGCTGGCGGGCGAGGACGCCGTGCTACGCGGGCTGCTCGCGCCGGGCGACCACGTCGTCGTGCCGGACGACGCGTACGGCGGCACGTACCGCCTGTTCGACCAGGTGGCGAGGCGGTGGGGCGTCGAGCACACCATCGTGCCGATCGCCGACGTCGACGCCGTGCGGGCGGCGGTCCGGCCGGAGACCCGGATGGTGTGGGTCGAGACGCCGACCAACCCGCTGCTCGGCATCGCCGACATCGCCGCGCTGGCCGGGGTGGCTCAGGAGGCCGGGGCCCTCCTGGTGGTCGACAACACTTTCGCCTCGCCCTACCTGCAGAGCCCCATCGCCCTGGGTGCCGACGTCGTCGTGCACTCCACGACGAAGTACTGCGGCGGTCACAGCGACGTCGTCGGGGGAGCGGTGGTCATCGCGCCGGGTGCCACCACCTCGCGCAGCGAGAGCGTGTCGGAGCGAGTCGCGTTCCACCAGAACGCGATGGGTGCAGTAGCCGGGCCGTTCGACGCCTGGCTGGTACTCCGTGGCCTGAAGACACTCGCGGTACGGATGGAGCGGCACTGCGACAACGCCGAGCGCGTCGTCGAGTTCCTGCAGGGCCACCCGGGTGTCACGGCGGTGCACTACCCGGGGCTGCCCGGCCATCCGGGCCACGAGGTCGCGGCCCGCCAGATGCGCCGGTTCGGCGGCATGGTGTCGTTCCGGGTCAGGGGCGGCGAGGACGTCGCCACGAAGGTCTGTGCCGAGACGCAGCTGTGGATCCTCGGCGAGTCGCTCGGCGGCGTCGAGTCGCTCATCGAGCATCCAGGGCGGATGACGCACGCCTCCGTCGCGGGCACCGCACTCGAGGTGCCGGGAGACCTCATCCGGCTCTCGGTAGGCATCGAGGATGCCGACGATCTCGTCGCGGACCTCGGCCAAGCCCTCGACCGGCTGACCTGACCGCGTCACCGGTCGACCTGTCGCGGGCGACCTCGCGGGGCACACATCCCCGGTGTGTCCGAACGTACGATGCGTCCCATGTCATCGCTGCTTCGGATCCGCGGCGTCCCCGACGAGGCGCGGCGTGGTCTCAGAGCACGCGCGGCGGCTCGTGGTCAGTCGCTCAACGCCTACCTGCTCGACCTGCTCGATCGCGAGATCGCCCGCCCGACAGTCGCCGAGGTGCTGCAGCGGGCCGCCGGGCGCACCGAGCGCGCGAC
>JBOFLR010000398.1:0-2511 GCA_051657965.1 Dermatophilaceae bacterium | reverse complement strand
AGATGACCCCGGATGTCGGCGCTGGTGCGCTTCGGCTCACCGCGGCGACGGCCGGCGGTGCGGACGACGCGGGCCTGCGCGTGCGGGCGGTGGCCCGTGACGCCGGTGGTCAGGTCGTCGGCACCGTCACCGGTGCCGCGAACGACCAGCTCAGCCTGCCGGTGCGCGACCCGAGGCTGTGGTCGCCGGACGACCCGTACCTGTACGGCCTGGAGGTGACTCTGCTCGACGGCGACAGTCCGGTCGACGTCGTGGGCTCGTACTTCGGCCTGCGCGAGGTCGGTAAGAAGGCCGGCGCCGACGGCAAGCTCCGGATGACGCTCAACGGCGAGATCTTGTTCAACATGTCCACCCTGGACCAGGGGTTCTGGCCGGACGGGCTGAACACCGCCCCGACCGACGCGGGCCTGCGATTCGACCTCCAGGCGCACAAGGACCTCGGGTTCAACACGGTGCGCAAGCACATCAAGGTCGAGCCGGACCGCTGGTACTACTGGGCCGATCGGCTGGGCTTGATGGTCTGGCAGGACATGCCCTCGACGAACACCGCCCCCGTGCCGCCGCAGTGGCGAGACCAGTTCGAGTCCGAGCTGCACGAGATGGTGCGCGAGCACGACAGCTGGACCTCGATCGTCGCCTGGGTGCCGTTCAACGAGGGCTGGGGCGAGTGGGACCGGGAGGCCACCGGCCGCATCGCCGACGAGGTGAAGGCGCAGGACCCCAGCCGCCTGGTCAACGCGCACAGCGGGGTCAACTGCTGCAACTCCAAGGGGGACTCCGGCCGCGGCGACGTCATCGACTTCCACCAGTACACCGGGCCGGCGTCCCCCGTCCCGGACGCGACCCGGGTGTCGATCGACGGTGAGCACGGCGGGTTCGGGCTCGAGGTGCCGAACCACATGTGGTTCGGTGAAGGTGGTGCGTACCAGATGGCGGCAGACTCCGAGGAGCTCACCCGGCTGTACGTGCAGAACCAGGAGGCCGTCATCACCTCGGCCCAGCGCTGCGGCATCAGCGCCGCGATCTACACCCAGATCACCGATGTCGAACACGAGGTCAACGGGTTCTACACCTATGACCGGCAGGTCCAGAAGATGGACTTCACCCGGGTGCGCGACATCAACGAGCGGATCATCCGCGAGGCCGACGGCTCCGGTGGCGGCCTCCCGCCACCTCCGGCCGGGACCCCCGGCCTGGCCGGGGTCGCGTTCTACCCCCTGGACTCCTCGACCGAGGACGCCGCCGGTGACCGCGACGCGACCCTGGTCGGTGGCCCGGGCTACGTCGCCGGCCGGAACGGCTCGGGAGTGGCACTGAACGGCGCGTCGCAATTCATCGACACCGGCGCACCGGTGCTCGACACCTCCAGCGACTACACGGCATCGGCCTGGGTGAAGCTGGACCGCGTGGATGGTGCCTTCCAGACGGTGATCAGTCAGGACGGACCCGCCACCAGCGACTTCTTCCTCCAGTACTCCGGTGCGGACCAACGTTTCGCGATGAGCTTCGCCGGGGTCAGGGCGCTCGGGCCGGTCAAGCCCGACGCCGATCGGTGGTACCACCTCACCGGCGTGCGTGACTCGGTCAAGGGAGAGCTGCGGCTCTACGTCGACGGCGAGCCGGCCGGCACCACCAGTGCGTGCCTCACCTCGGCGACCCCGGTCGGTAACACCGTGATCGGCCGCGGCCAGTTCGACGGCAACCAGGTCGACCACCTCGACGGCGTGGTCGACCAGGTACACCTCTACGACCGGGCACTCTCGGCGTCCGAGATCGAGGAGCTGTACGACTCGGGATCGTGACACCGCCCAGGGTCCGGATGACGAGCGACACCCGCCGGGTGCCGCTCGTCGTCCGGTGAGGCCCAGATGCGCACACGACGCGAGCCGTCAAGCCCGCACGAGGCCGTCGGCTGTCGGCCGGGGTCAGCTGACGGGTGCGGCGGTGACGACGATGTTGTCGCGGTGGCTGCGCAGCTCGCGGATGTACTCGCCGCCGCACGTGACCAGCACCAACAAGGGCTTGCCGTCGCGCGCGAAGATCTCGTCGACGGGAAGCTTCTTCTTGTAGATGCGCTCGCGGCCGACCACCTCGTACTCGCGGACCGTGCCCTCGGCATCGGTGACCTCGATGCGCATGCCCTCCTCGGCGCCTTTGAGCGGGGCGAACGCGCCGGCGCCGTCCTCACGGGTGGCGACGTGACCGGCGATCACCGTGTTGCCGGCCTTGCTCGACGGCGACGCCCCGTAGCGATACCAGCCGACGGCGGTCGGAGCTGCGGGGATGACCATCGCGCCGTCCTTCTGCACGCCGACGGCGTCGACCCGGGCCTCGACGTCGAGGTCGGGGATGGAGATCCGGGTGGGTGCCGCGTCGGTGGTGGTGGTCAACGCGTCGAGCGAGGCGTCCCGCGTCTTCGGTTTGGGCAGTGCGGGCGTGGTCGCGGTCGAGGTCGGGCTGGCCGTGGGGGTCGGGCTGGCGCTCGGGCTCGGACTGGTCGACGACCGCGCT
>JBOFLR010000397.1:0-9411 GCA_051657965.1 Dermatophilaceae bacterium | reverse complement strand
CCTGGAGGAACTGGACCAGTGCTTCGAACAGCCACATCGCCGCAGCCATGACGAAGGTCGGCAACGACATGGCGCTGAGCAGGCCGCCCTGAGCGAGGAAGTACGCGCCGGCACTGACGAACAGCACGATGAGCATGTGGCCGGCGAACATGTTGCCGAAGAGTCGCAGCGCCAGTGTCAGGGGCCGGGTGATGAAGTAGGTGATGAACTCCAGCACCCAGATCGGGCCCTTGATCCAGCCGGGCAGTCCCGGTGGGACCAGACGGCTGAAGTAGCCGCGGACACCGTGCCGGCGAATGCCGACCCAGTGATAGATGACGTAGACGATGACGGTGAAGGCGATGGGGAAACCGACCCGCCCGGTGACCGGGTTCATCACGGGCGGCAACACGCCGAACCAATTGTTGACGAGGATCAGGGTGAAGAGACTGAACAGCAGCGGCACGAAGCGCATGAACTCCTTGGAGCCGATCATGTCGCGCGCGATGCCGTTGCGCACCATGCCGTACACGCCCTCGAGCAGCCACTGGCCCTTGGTGGGTACGACTGCAGCCCCGCGGCTGAGCAGCACGAGCACGCTGCAGAGGATGACGACCGACGCCCCGCCCCAGAACATCTGCTCGGTGACCTGCCAGCCTTCGGGACCGGCGAGCGGTAGGAAGAAGATCTCCGGCGTCGGCGGGGCGAATTCGTCGCCACTGGCGGCAGGGAGGTATGCCGTGTGCCAGGCGGCAGCGGCCATGGTCACGAAGTCTCCTCGTGGTGTGGGTTCACGTCGGGCGCTCGCGGCGGTGATGACGCGCCGAAGTCGGCACCACCGTACCGGAGCCAGACCGTGTAAACGGACAGTGCCATGCCTGCGAGAAGGCCGACGACGATGAAGAACCGGATGCCGATCACCAGGTCGAGCGCATGGCCCAACCCGCCACCGACGACAGGTCCGGTGAGCAGGTACGCGGTCACCGTGGCACCCATGGCATCCGGCTGGGCCGGCACCTCCTCGTCGGGCGGCGTCATCGCGGCGCCAACGGCGTGTCGGTCAGTTCGTGACGGGCTCTCGCGTAGCCGATGACGAGGGCGACTTGACTCGACAGGGTCTGCGCCATGGCAGCAGCGGCGAACGCCGGGCCGACCAGCCAGGATGCGTCACGGACGACGGCGATCACGACGGCCAGGAGCACGAGCTGACCCAGATAGACGACGGCGGCTCCGGCGAGGGCCAGGCCGGCGACACCACGAAGGACGGACGCCACCCCGAGCACACCGACCAGGACGACGACGAGAACGGTGACCGACCCCACGCCGGCCGACAGGATCGACCCGGTGTCGACGACTGCGGCGACGAGCACCGTGAGGACGATGACGGTCAGACCGACCACGACGACATGCCCCACCATGCCGCGAACCGGCGTCCGCCCGGTGAGCCGTCGCGCCACCCTCAACTCCTTCGCCCTCGTGCTTGTGAAAAGTATCACAAGCACGAGGGCCGGCCAACTCGGCTGTCCGGGACGGGGCAGGTCCGTGGACCACCGACCGGTCACACCCGGCGCGCCAGCACCACCCAGATGGTCCGCGCGATGATCTCGAGGTCGAGCACCGGTGACCAGTTGACGAGGTACTGCAGGTCGTAGCCCAGCTTGTACTCGGCGTCGGTGTGGTAACGCCCGTGGATCTGCGCCAGACCGGTGAGCCCGGGCGGTACCTCGTGCCGCCGCGTGTAGCCCGCGATCTCCCGCTCGAAGCCCGCGGTGAGCTCGGGCCGCTCCGGGCGGGGCCCGACGATCGACATCCGGCCGGTGATGATGTGCAAGATCTGCGGCAGCTCGTCGGCGCGGGTCGCCCGGATCCACCGGCAGGCCCGGATGACGCGCGGGTCGCCGACAGCGGCCAGTCGGGCCTCGCCGTCAGGCTCGGCGTCGACCCGCATGGTCCGGAACTTGAGCATCTCGAACGTCCCGCCGCCGACCCCCACACGGGTCTGCCGGTACAGCAGCGGCCGGCCGGCCACGATCAGCTGGTAGAGCGCGGTGGCTCCGAGCAGGACCAGCCACACCGGTGCAGTCAGCAGCAGCAGGAAGAGGTCGAGCAGCCGCTTGAAGTGGCGCTGCGACGTCGGCATGGTCTGCGGGAGGAGCAGCACGAACGGCATGCCCCCGACCTCGCGCAGCCGGTCGAGGCCGAACAGCGTCTCGCGACCGGTGACCCGCAACAGGATCGTCACCCCGTTGCGGTCGAGCCGGCCGATGGTTCGCGGGTACCACTCCTCGAGCCACGCGCCGGTGACCAGCACGACGTCGGTCGCACGGGCGGCACGGGCCGCGTCGACCACGGCGTGCGGGTCGTCGACCTCACCGACGATGTCGAGGACCTCGGCGTTGACTTCGAGGTGGTGACGGGCCAGGACGAGGTCGTCCGACTCCCCAGCGAGAAGGACCCGTGGCGGTCCCTCGCGGCGGGTACGGACCCACTGGACGACGGCCCGGTTGAGCGCCACACCGAGTGCCGCGAGCACGATGAGCGCCAGCAGGTTGGGGATCGGGAAGGGCAGCGCGCGATCGATGACCGACCCGCGCTGGCGGAAGAAGCCGGTGAGGGCGAGGTTGAGCAGCGCGACGAAACTGCCGGCCGCCAGCGAGAGTGCAGCGGCCCGGGGCAGGACGATGCCGCCACCCAGCCTCGGCTCGCGCTCGTAGAGACCGCCGAAGTAGAACGACGCGAGGAACACCAGGGCGGCGACGGCGAACGACGAGAGGTACTCGCCCACCTCGTAGGTCGGCCACTGAAGCGGCGGCCCGAAGCGGTAGAGCATGATCGCGACCGCCAGACCGAGCACGACGAGGCCGTCGAGCACCATGACGGCGCGGAATCCGCGCCGGTTGAGTCGGCCGAGGAGCGGCAGCGCGGTGTCGGGTTCGGCGTCCGGGTGGGACACGGGCGGACGGTCTCAGCCGCCGACGCGGACCGGGCGCGGGTAGGCGGGGAACGCCTCGACGAGCTCGGTGACCCGCGAACGGACCTCGCGCGACACCGGGTGCGCAGGGTCGGCCGATCCGTCGACCACGGCGCGGGCGATGAGGTCGGCGACCGTGCGCATCTCGGCCTCGGCCATGCCCTGGGTGGTGAGGCACGGCGTTCCCACCCGGATGCCGGACGCGACGTTCGGCTTCTGCGGGTCGAACGGGATCGCGTTCTTGTTCACCGTGATTCCCGCCCCGTCGCATCGCGCCTCGGCGTCGATTCCGGTGACGCCGACCGCCTGGAGGTCGTGCAGCGACAGGTGCGTGTCGGTGCCGCCGGTGGTGGGCCGGATGCCGTGCTCCTGCAGTCCCTCGGCGAGCGCCCGTGCGTTGGCCACCACCTGACGGGTGTATGCCGCGTACTCCGGTGTGGCGCACTCCTTGAAATTGACCGCCTTCGCCGCGATGGAGTGCATCTGTGGGCCGCCCTGCATCATCGGGAAGACCGCCTTGTCGATGGCGGCGGCGTGCTCGGCCCGACAGACGATGGCACCGGAGCGCGGGCCGCGCAGCACCTTGTGGGTCGTGAACGACACGACGTCGGCATGCGGCACCGGACTCGGGATGGCACCCCCGGCGACCAGGCCGACGAAGTGGGCGGCATCGACCCAGAAGATGGCGCCGATCTCGTCGGCGATGGCCCGGAACCGGGCGAAGTCGATGAGTCGTGGGATGGCCGAGCCGCCGGCGAGGATGACCTTCGGACGGTGCTCGCGGGCCAGCCGCTCGACCTCGTCGTAGTCGATGTCCTCGGTGTCCTTGTCGACCCCGTAGTGCACGGCGTCGAACCACTTGCCCGAGAACGAGACCTTGGTGCCGTGGGTGAGGTGGCCTCCGTGCGGGAGGCTCATCGCCAGGAGGGTCTCGCCGGGCTTCAAGAATGCCCCGTAGACGGCCTGGTTCGCGCTGGCGCCCGAGTGCGGCTGCACGTTCGCGTGATCGGCACCGAAGAGCGCTGTGCACCGCTCGATGGCGAGCGTCTCGGCCTTGTCGACCTCCACGCAGCCGCCGTAGTAGCGCCGCCCCGGGTACCCCTCCGCGTACTTGTTCGACAGTGTCGAGCCGAGCGCGGTGAGCACGGCGGGGCTGGAGAAGTTCTCGCTGGCGATCAGTTGCAGCCCGCCCCGGAGCCGCTCGAGCTCGGCCACGAGGATGCCGGCGATGTCGGGGTCGACGGACTCCAGGGCGCCGAAGTCGGATCCGTAGAACGTGTCACTCATGCTCGGTGCTCTCTCGCGGCTGGCTGGCGGTGGGCGCGTCGGGCTCGGCGCCCGTCAACTGTAGGGCGTCGGCCCGGGCCCGCTCGACCACCGCCATGACCTGCTCCGCCGAGAGTGCTCCGAGCCGCAGGACCACCGGCTCCTCCCGGGTGCAGTCGACGATCGTCGAGGCGAGACCGCCGGTGACGGCGCCGCCGTCGAGGTAGAACTCGACCGCCGCGCCGAGCTGGCTGGCGGCCTCGACCACCGTGCGAGATGCCGGATACCCGTGGCGGTTGGCGCTGCTCACCGCCATCGGACCCACGTCGCGCAACAGCGCGAGGGCCACCTCGTCATCCGGCATGCGCAGCGCCACGGTGCCGCCGGTGTCGCCGAGGTCCCACCTCAGCGACGGCTGTGCCTTGAGCACGATCGTGAGCGGCCCGGGCCAGAACTCGGCGACCAGCGCCCGAGCATAGGCGGGCACGTCGGTGGCCAGGCCGTCGACCGTGCGGGCGTCCGGCACGAGCACCGGTGGCGGCATGTCGAGGCCGCGGCCCTTGGCGTCGAGCAGGTCGCGCACCGCCTCGGGCGAGAACGCGTCGGCCCCGATGCCGTAGAGCGTGTCGGTGGGGATGACGACCAGCCTCCCCTCGCGCACACCGGCCGCCGCCTTCGGGATGGCGTCGGACCGTCCGTGCTCGGTGGTGCAGTCGAAGACCGGGCTCATGGACGAGAGCCTAGGGGCGAGAGGTGTGCCGGCCGGACCGGGTGGGTAGAAGCCGCGAGCCCGGCACCCGGCCGGGTTTCGACACGAAAGGAGCCTCCCGTGCGGGGATCCAACCTGGTCTGGACCGTTGTCGGCGTGCTGCTCGTCATCGCCCTGCTGCTCTTCATCCTCGGCCGCGCCTGACCGCGACGACCGCCCGCGGGCGTCCGGTGAGGTCCACCTGGTCGATGATGTCGACCCACCTCCCGGACGCCTGCAGTGCGCCGGCCAGGGTGTCGCCCTGGGTGTCGGCGTGCTCCATGACGAGGACGCCCCCGGGCCGCAGGAGCGCAGCCGCCCGCCCCGCCACCGCGAGAGGGACGGCCAGCCCGTCGGCCGACCGCCCGTAGAGCGCGAGCTCCGGGTCGTGGTCGCGCACCTCCAGGTCGACCGGAACCGCACCGTCGGGGATGTACGGGGGGTTGCTCACCACCACGTCGACCGAGCCCTCCAGCTCGGGGAAGGCGGTGGTCGCGTCGCCGAGCCGCAGCTCGAGCCGGGCGCCGCCCCTGCCCGCGTGTCTGGTGACGTTCAGCTCGGCCCATGCGTGAGCCTCGGGCGACAGCTCGACGGCGTACACACGCGCTCCGTGGATCTCGTCTCCGATCGCGAGCGCGATCGCGCCCGAGCCGGTGCACAGGTCGACGACGACGGGTGCGTCGCCGGCCGAGAGGGCGGCGTCGATGGCCAACCCGGCGACGACCTCGGTCTCCGGCCGCGGCACGAAGACGCCGGGACCGACGGCGAGCGTCAGGCCACGGAAGAACGCGCGACCGGTCAGGTGTTGGAGCGGGACCCGGCGCAGTCGCTCGTCGAGGAGGTCGGCGAACCGGGAGGCCGCCCGCTCGTCGACCGGATGACGGAGGACGGCTCTGCGGCGAACGTCGGCGGGGTCCACGCCGAGCACGTGCGCCGCGAGGACGACGGCGTCGTGGTCGGGCGACGCGATCCCGGCGGCGTGCAGCGCGGGGCGCGCGTCGGCGAGGAGAGCGTCGAGCGTGCGGGGAGCGGTCGTCATCCGGGCTGGTCCGAGGGTGAACGCTCAGCGGTCGGCGAGGGCGGCGAGGCGGGCCGCCTCGTCGGCGTCGACCGCCGACTGGACCACCGCGTCGAGGTCACCGTCGAGGACGGCGTCGAGGTGGTACGCCTTGTAGCCGGTGCGGTGGTCGCTGATCCGGTTCTCGGGGAAGTTGTAGGTGCGGATCCGCTCGGACCGGTCGACCGTGCGCACCTGTCCGGCACGGGCGCTGGCGTCGGCGGCGGTGCGCTCGTCGACCGCCAGCTGGTGCAACCGGGCCCGGAGCACGCGCATGGCGGCATCCCGGTTCTGCAGCTGGCTCTTCTCGTTCTGGCACGAGACCACGACCCCGGTCGGCAGGTGGGTGATCCGCACCGCGGAGTCGGTGGTGTTGACGCTCTGCCCGCCCGGCCCGCTCGAGCGGAAGACGTCGACCCGCAGGTCGGCGGGGTCGATGCGCACTTCCACCTCCTCCGCCTCGGGCATCACCCAGACGCCGGCCGCGCTGGTGTGCACGCGGCCCTGGCTCTCGGTGACCGGTACCCGTTGCACCCGGTGCACGCCGCCTTCGAACTTCAGCCGCGCCCAGGGCCCCTCCCCCGGCCTCGGCGTACCGCGCGACTTCACCGCGACCCGCACGTCCTTGTAGCCGCCGAGGTCGGATGCCGTGGCGTCGAGCACCTCGGTGCGCCAGCCCCGACGGTCGGCGTGACGGAGGTACATGCGCAGTAGGTCGCCGGCGAACAGGGCCGACTCCTCGCCACCCTCGCCGGCCTTGACCTCGAGGATGACGTCGCGGTCGTCGTCGGGGTCACGCGGCACGAGGAGGCGGCGCAGGCGCTCCTCGGCGGCGCGAGCGGCATCCTCGAGGGCGGGGAGCTCGGCGGTGAAGGACGGGTCCTCGGCGGCGAGGTCACGGGCCGCGTCGAGGTCGTCGCACGCGCGGCGCCACGCCTGGTGTGCCGCGACGGTGGGACCGAGCGCGGCCCACCGGGTGGTCACCTCGCGGAGCCGGTCGGGGTCGGAGACGACCGCGGACTCGCCCATCTCACGCTCGAGCGCGGCGTGTTCGGCGACGAGAGCCCGGGCGGAGTCGAGCACGATGGTCTCCGGTCGTCGATGGGTCGGACTGCTGAGATCGGGCCTGCGGTCGGTCGGCGCGGTGCCCGACGCGACGCGCCGGCCCACCGTCGAGGGGTGAGCCGGCGCGTCGGGGGTGCTACTGGGCGGCCTTCTTGCCGTACCTGGCCTGGAAGCGGGCCACGCGACCACCGGTGTCGAGGATCTTCTGCTTGCCCGTGTAGAACGGGTGGCAGTTGGAGCACACGTCGGCGTGGATGGCGCCGCTGTCGGCAGTGCTGCGAGTGCTGAACGTGTTGCCACAGGTGCAGGTGACCGTGGTCTCGACGTACGCGGGGTGGATGTCCTTCTTCACGGATGTTCTCCTTGGATGTCTCCGGGTCGGCGGGCCCAGCGCTCTGCTGCAAGCCCTCTGGCGCCCCGACTGCGACCCTCGTGGAGAGGTCGCTCAGGGAACGCGTCGGTGCCGTGAACCGGTCCAGCGGTCAAGTGTGCCAGAGCGGGCACACCGACAGCCAAACGGTCGGGCGGCCCAGCGCATTCCGCCGCGACCGCACCCGGGTGCCGGACGCGCGGCATCCTGCCCCCTTGACACCCGCGCGTCGCTGAGGCGACCTGCTCGGGTGCCGGGCGCGCGGCATCCTGCCCCTTCGGCGCCCCCGTGTCCCGCGTCCACCATCGTCCTGGGGTGTCAGGCGCGCGGCATCCCGCCCCCTCGGCACCCCAACCCGTCGGTCAGCCGAGCGGTGCCGGCCGCCGGCGAGTGTCAGGCCGGGCGTTGCACGGACCACTGGGCGTGCGCCCGCAGCAGCTGGCCGAGGAACTGCCGGCGTGCCAGTCGCAGCCCGAGCACCGGCACGCGCAGCACCCGGTCGCCGCCCAGGACCACCGCGTTCTGGCGGAGGGCGTCGTCGACGGGGTTGAGCGCGAGCGCGTGGTGCCCGCCGTCGATCTCGACCACGAGTCCGATCGAGTCCCAGCGCAGGTCGAGGTAGACCCGCCCGCCGGGGAGGCTGCGGACCACCTGTCGGTCGGGTTCGGGCAGCCCGGCCTCGCGACACAGGCCCGCGACGTCGAGCTCGCCGAGCGAGTGCGCACCGTCGCAGATGTCGAGGACGACGTGGTCGAGGAGGTCGCGCCGGTCGCGACCGGCCCTGGTGCGGCCGTCCGTCCAGGCCGACTCCAGTCGTGCCGGCGTGGTGAGACGCTGCTGGAGCACGAGGCAGAGCAGGAGCACGGCCTGCCGGTCAGAGGTCGCCCACGCCGCGGCGTTGACGGCGGCCGCCGGTACGTCGGCCCGCGGAACTCCAGCGGCCCGGGTGGGCGGCATCGAGACCGGCCGTCGCCGCCGCACGCCGGCCACCCGGTGACGGCGGTTGCCGCGCGGCATCGACACGTCGATCAGCATCTGCTCGTAGCCGGTCAGCCCCGACGCCTGGAGCGCCGCGACACCGTCGAGCACGGCGCCGCTCCCCGACTCCCACACCACGTGCCACCACCGGCCCTCGCCGACCGGCGACCCGCTCCCGACGACCACGGTGTGGTGCCCGTGGGTGGTCCACCGCCCGGCCGTCACCTCACTGCGGACGTCCGCGCGGGACACCCCGACAGCCCGCAGGTCACGACGATGCGCGACACCACCGTGCCGACTCGCCACGTCTGCGGCACGCGTCGCCCGCTCGGCTCGGGTGAGCCGCCGTCGTTGCCTCTCGCCCATGACGACAGACTGCGTCGCGAACCCACCTCACGGGTACCGGGGCTCGCCGCTACGACGCGATCTGGGGACCGATGATGCGTGACGACCGCGCTGTGGACGGTGACGACCGAGGCCCCGGGGTGCCGAGCGCGCGGCATCCTGCCCGAGCGGCACCCCGTCTCCGCGTCCGCCAATTCCCCCGGGGTGCCGAGCGCGCGGCATCCTGCCCCCTCGGCACCCCACCGGTGTCGGGAGCGGTCGGTAGCGTTGGGGTGCATGAGGTACGGGGCTGTCATCACCTGGGCGTCAGAGCAGGAGTTCGTCGAGCTGGCCGGGCTCGCGGAAGAGTCCGGCTGGGACATGGTCTTCTCCTGGGAGGCGGTCTGGGGCCAGGACGCCTGGGTCACGCTCGGCGCCGCCGCGACGGCGACCGAGCGGCTCCGCCTCGGCACGCTGCTCACGCCGGCAGCGCGGTACCGCCCGTGGGACCTCGCCTCGCGGGTGGCCTCGGTCGACCGGCTCTCCGGCGGCCGGGTCACCCTCGGCGTCGGGCTCGGCGCCCTGCACGGCAACTGGCTCGCGTTCGAGCCCGACGAGGGCCGCGCCACCCGCGCCCGCAAACTCGACGAGTG
>JBOFLR010000396.1:0-3238 GCA_051657965.1 Dermatophilaceae bacterium | reverse complement strand
ACGCGGTTCATGGCTCGCCCGAACGCCCCGACGTACCCGGATGCCGTCCAGACCGCACCGGCGAGACCGGCGACCAGACCGAGCCCGGCGCCCTGCGCGCCCACCATCGAACGCACCGGCCCGGCCAGCTGCTCGGCGACATCGGGCTGGCCCAGGCCGCGCACGACGTCGAGCAGTGCCTCCACGGTGCTCTCGCCCTGCCCGAACACGCCGAGCAGCGAGACCAGGGCGATCAGGCCCGGGAAGAGCGAGAGCACGGCGTAGTAGGTGAGCGCGGCCGCGAGGTCGGTGCACTGGTCGCGCTGGAACTCGGCCACCGCCGAACGCACCGTGAAGCGCCAGGTCGGGGCACGCAACTCGGTGGGGGAGTCGGGTTTGCCGCCGGCGTCCTCGTGGGGAGCCGTCTCCGCTCGGCGGGCCGCTGCGCCGGTGCCTGCCTCGCTGGTCATCTGTCCCCTTCTCACGAGCCGCCGGTCGCGGGCACCCGACGATGCAGTGCCCGGCGGGCACGTGTCCGACGGACCTCGCCCGGGCTGGGCGGCTGGCCGGTGGGTACCCGCTCACCGTAGCGACGAAACGCCGAGGCGGCCGGGCGGCACGGTATCCGTCGTGGGTGCTCGAGGATGCCGGGCACGCTCGCGGTCTACCGTGGTGGCGTGAGTGACGACGGCGCATCCCCGGGCCCGCGGGAGCGGGCCGTGCCCCGGCGCCCGGTGCCGGCGAGCCCCGAGTACCTGGAACAGCACGGCGGGCTGCTGCCCGGCCCTGCCGAGACCACGGAGGTCGCCCATCAGACGGCGGCGATCCTCGTCGGAACCGGGCGCGCCACCGACGACCCCGCCGTCACCTCCCGGCTCGTCGCCCTGGTCGACGACCTCGGCCTGTCCACGGTCGCCGACCTCTGGGCCGGGCGCCCGGCCCGCTCCCTGCCCGGCGCGCTGTGGCGGCTCTACGCGCTGCGGGAGTGGGTGCGGCGCAGCCCGGAGCAGTCGAGCCGGGAGTACGCGGCCGGCATCCGGTTCACCGACGTCGCCCACGCGGTCGCCGGCATCGCCGAGCCGCCGCGCCCCGAGGAGCTGCAGCGGGTCATCGACCAGGTCCTTGCCGGCGTGTTCGACGGTGACCTCGCCGTGGCGCTCGAGCGGGCTGCCGCGTTCTGCGCCGTGATCAGCGCCGGCCGGGCCGAGCTCGCCCACGACCGCGACGACGTCGACCCCGAGGGGGCGACCGACCTGACCCGTACCGCAGCTGCCATGCTCACCACCGGCGAGGACCTGCGCGCCTCGGCGCGGCTCTGGCGGGCCGGCGACCTCGACTGACCTCGGCTCGATCGTCGCGGTCGGGAACACCCCCGAGTGCCGGACGCGTTAAGGTCGACTGTGGGTGCCGGGCTGCGGCAGCCCCGGGTCCCATCATCAGCCGCTACGAGCGGCCATGCGCCGTGAGGCGCTCCCGGCCCGGCACCTGCTCAGGCTCTCTTGATGCCGTCGCGCACCATCGGGTTTCGTGGCGCACTGCCATCCGCCGGCGGATCGTGCCAGGAGATGGCCCCAACGGGTCATTTACCACCTGGTCTGTTCCCCCGGTCTCCCGCCAGCCCTACGGTGAGCCCGTGCACGGGGATCCGTCGCTGCGCGACGAACAGCTGCAGAGCGAGATCGAACTCGTCGGTGAGCTCGTGCTCGCGGCGCTCCAGACCGACGGGCCGCTCAGTCAGGAGCGCATCGACGCCATCCTCGGCGTGACGGCCGTCCCGGATGACGCCCCGCCCAGCCCGGATGACGCCCCGCCCGTCCCGGGCGACGCCGCCCCGTCCGGTCCCGGATGACGCCGTCCCGTCCCGTCCCGGACGACGCCCCGCCCGTCCCCGATGACGCCCCGCCGCCCGGTCCCGGATGACGCGATGCCGGCGCGACCGGGCGGTCGCCGGACCGCGATGGCACGTCGGCCGTGTCGCGACATCCCTTCGCTACCGCTCGTTCACCTCCAGGACATATCCTGGCCGCCTGATGCCGGTCGAAATCCCGAGGTCGGCTGCGTCCCGAAAGAACATCCGTGGGCTTCCGTCTCTCGCCCCACGACCCCAGCTTCTTCGAGTTGTTCGCGGCATCCGCGCACCGTCTCGTCGACGGGGCACGTGAGCTGACCTCGCTGCTCGGCGCCACCTCCGGGGAGCGCGAGGCCGTGCTGGCGCGCGTGCACGAGATCGGAGCGATCACCGACGACGCCACGCACGAGATCATCCGCAAGGTGGGCGGCTCGTTCGTCACACCGTTCGACCGGGCCGATATGCACGCCCTTGCCGTGGCCATCGGCCAGTGTGCCGACCTCATCGAGGCCGCGGTCGATCTCATCGTGCTCTACCGGGTCGACGACCTGCTGCCGCGCGTGGTCGGCCAGGTCGAGGTCGTCTTCCGGATGGCCGAGGTCACGGCCGACGCGATGCACCGGCTGCGGTCGATCACGGGGCTGGGTGACTACTGGGTCGAGATCGGCCGGCTCGAGAACCGGGCCAACACGCAGTACCGGCGCATGCTCGGCGAGCTCTTCGCCGGGCCGCG
The DNA here is from genome assembly GCA_051657965.1 of Dermatophilaceae bacterium. Classification (GTDB taxonomy): domain Bacteria; phylum Actinomycetota; class Actinomycetes; order Actinomycetales; family Dermatophilaceae; genus JBOFLG01. Next base: position 677 of record JBOFLR010000396.1, on the reverse strand, counting down.
TGCCGACCCGGTGACCCTGATGAAGCACAAGGACGTCGTGGCTGCCCTCGAGGCCGCGGCGAACGGCTTCGCGACGGTGGCGCTCAAGGTCGAGGCGATCGCCGTGCGAGAGTCCTGAGCCCCGTGGACTGGGTGCCGGTCGCCCTCGTCGTGGTGCTGGCGATGGGATTCACGTATACGAACGGGTTCCACGACGCGGCCAACGCGGTGGCCACGTCGGTGTCGACGCGGGCGCTGACGCCGCGGATCGCGCTCGGACTGGCCGCCGGGATGAACCTGCTCGGCGGGTTCGCCGGGGTGCAGGTGGCCGAGACCATCGGCTCCGACATCGTCGAGGTACCCATCGGGACCACCGGCGTGGCGCTGTGTGCCGGCGCCCTGCTCGGCGCGATCGCCTGGAACCTGCTCACCTGGTGGCGTGGCCTGCCCTCGTCGTCGTCGCACGCGCTCATCGGAGGGCTGGGCGGTGCGGCGCTCGCGTCGGGCTCGGTCGTCACGTGGGACAGCGTCATCCGCAGCGTCGCCCTGCCGATGGTGCTCTCGCCGCTCGTCGGGCTGGTCGGCGGCTACCTGCTGATGACGCTCATCCTCTGGGGGTTCCGGAACCGCGCCCCTGGGCCGGCCTATCGAGGGTTCCGGTACGCCCAGACGGTGTCGGCAGCGGCGATGGCCTTCGG
>JBOFLR010000395.1:0-18438 GCA_051657965.1 Dermatophilaceae bacterium | reverse complement strand
TGCTCGGCGGCCGCGTCAACTGGAACTTCACCAAGTTCCTCGTGGGCCGCGACGGCCGGGTCGTGCAGCGGTACGGGTCGAAGACCGAGCCGGCCGACCTCGCCGACGACGTCCGGGCCGTGCTCGGCGGCACCGCCGGCGACCGGTCACCCGCGTGAGCCGCTGGCTGTTCCTCATCCCGACCGCGATCCTCGGGGGCTTCCTCGCCTTCGTCTGGCATCGACTGGTGGTCGCGCCCGGATGGAGCTCGCGCTGGTTGCGCTGGACCGTCGCTGTCGCTCTCGGCCTGCTGCTCGCGGCGGCCCTCGCCGGTTTCGACGCCTGGGGCGGCTGGTGGACCCCGGCGCAGCTGCGGCCGGTGGTCTGGGTGGGTCAGGTGTTCCTGGCCGCCTGCTTCTACCTCTTCCTCGGCCTGGTCCCCGTCTGGCTGGTGTCGGTGATGATCTGGCTGGTGCGCTGGCGGCACGACCATGGCGCGCAGGCCCGGCGCGCGCTCAACCGGGTCGCGTCACCGGTCGTGGCCCTGGTCTCGCTCGGCGCCGTCGGGTACGGCGTGGTCGAGGCGCGGCATCCGGCCGTCACCACCGCCGAGGTGCGCTCGGCCCAGCTACCCGCAGAGTTCGACGGGGTCCGGGTCGCCCTCGTCACCGACATCCACGCTGGTGCGGTGCGCGGCGCCTCCTTCACCCGGGAGGTCGTCGACCTGGTCAACGCGGCGCGTCCCGACCTGATCGTGGTCGCCGGTGACCTCGTCGACGGCCCGGAGGCGCGATACGGCCCCGAGCTGGCCCCGCTCGCCGACCTCGAGGCTCCGCTCGGTGTGTTCGCCACGACCGGTAACCACGAGATGTTCGACGACACCCCGCAGTGGCTGGCCCGCTTCGAGGCGGTCGGGCTCGACGTGCTGCGGAACGAGTCGGTGGCCCTGTCGCGCGGCGGCGCCAGCATCACGCTCGCCGGAGTCGACGACGCCACCGGCGTGGGCGAGTTCGCCCCCGACTACGGCGCCGCTCTCGACGGCACCGAGCCGGGTGCCTTCACGCTCCTCGCGGCGCATCAGCCGCTGCAGGCCTTCGAGATCGAAGGCCGCGGCGTCGACCTCCAGCTGTCCGGGCACACCCACGGCGGGCAGCAGTGGCCGATCCGCTACCTCGTCACGCTGCAGCAGCCCTACGTCGACGGTTACCGCGTGGTGGGCGATGTCCCGGTGTTCACCTCGCGCGGGGTCGGCGCCTGGGGGCCGCCGGTCCGCGTCGCGGCCTCGCCCGAGGTGCCGGTCATCACCCTGCGGCGCGGATGACGCCCGCCCCGCCCGCCCCGCCTGTCTCCGGTGGCCTGGTGGTCGGCGACGACGGGCTCGCCCGGCCGGCGTGGGCGTCATCCGACCCGTTGCTGCGCGAGTACTACGACACCGAGTGGGGCATGCCGGTGCGTGACGAGCGCGGCGTGTTCGAGCGGCTCTCGCTCGAGGCGTTCCAGTCGGGACTGTCGTGGGCGACGATCCTGCGCAAGCGCCCGGCGTTCCGTGCGGCGTTCGACGGGTTCGACCCCGAGCAGGTCGCCCGCTACGGCGCCGACGACGAAGCACGCCTGCTCGCCGACGCCGGCATCGTGCGCAACCGGGCGAAGGTCGCCGCGACCGTCACCAACGCGCGGGCGACGCTCGCGCTGCGCGACGACCCGGACGGCGACCTCGCTGCGTTCGTCTGGTCGTTCCGCCCGGCGGAGACGCCGCGGCCGCGCGCCGTCTCTGAGATCCCGACCACGTCGCCAGAGTCGGCGGCGCTGTCGAAAGCCCTGAAACGCAAGGGTTTCGCGTTCGTCGGGCCGACCACGATGTTCGCGCTGATGGAGGCGATCGGGATCGTCGACACCCACCTGGTCGGCAGCCATCGCCGCGGTACGAGCGGCATCTGGCCCGGACGAGACCGACTGGTCCAGGGGGCCGACCGCTGACCGCGCGACGGTCATCAGGTCGTGCTGTGCGACCCAGAACCTGCTGCGCTCAGGGGCCGTTGTTGACACCCTCCGGCAGGGTGAGTACGTTGATGAAATCGATTGCTCACGCGCTCGACTCACTCGACGAAGAGGTTAGAGAAATGCGACGTGCACCTGCCCGCCTTCTCGCGGTCGCCGCGATGAGCGTCCTTCTCCCCGCCCTGCTGGTCTCCGCCCCCGACGTCGCGCGGGCCGACTCGAGCTTCTCCGAACTCGTGCCGAGATCGGTCGGGACGAGCTACTACGTCTCCGGGTCCGGAAACGACGCGGCCGACGGGCGAAGTGAGGGCTCGGCGTTCCGCACCCTGCAACGCGCCGCGGACCTCACCCTGCCCGGCGACACCGTGTGGGTGATGAACGGCACGTACACCCGCGACGGGAAGAACACCGACATCCTCAGCATCACGCGGTCGGGGCAGGCGGACAACTACATCCAGTACCGCGCCTACCCGGACCACACCCCGCTGATCAAGCTCAATTTCAACTACGCCGGAATTCAGGTCAGCGCCGCCTACATCGTGATCGAGGGGCTGAAGGTCCAGGGATACAACGCCGACATCGATCCGGCGGAGGCGACACGGCGTGCGCTGCTGCCGGCGGCTCAAGTGGATGAGGCGCTGTACGACTCCGACTTCCAGGGGAACGGCATCTTCGCCTTCCCGCGGGACGGCCGGACTCCTCACCACCTGATCATCCGCGACAACGAGGTCTACGACTGTCCGGGTACCGGCATCGCCGCGAACGGGTCCGACTACGTGCGTGTCGAGGACAACGTGGTGCATCACAACAACTGGTACTCGCCCTGGGCGAACAGCGGGATCTCGTTCTACCAGAGCCGCGACATCGACCAGTACACGGGAGCGAAGTTCTTCGTCCGGAACAACGAGACGCACAGCAACGAGAACAAGGTGCCGTTCTGGTTCTCCAGCACCGACCCGGCGCAGCGCGTCATCACCGACGGCAACGGCATCATCGTCGACGACAGCCGCGGCTCGCAGACCCCGGGCAGCACGCCATATCGCGGCGGGTTCTACATCCAGGACAACCTGGTCCACAACAACGGTGGCCGCGGGATCAACATCTACGAGTCGGACAACGTCGAGATCCGGCAGAACGGCACGTACTACAACGCCCGGGTCTTCTCACCGGCGATCGATTCCGAGCTGCAGATCAGCGCCGCTCGGAACGTCCAGATCTTCGACAACATCATCCAGGCGCGCGACGACCGCAAGGTCTACGGCTCGTACGGCTCGGAGAACGTGACCTTCGGTGGCAACTCCTTCCTCGGCGGCAACGGGGTGGACGACCTCCCGCCCGGGGTGTGAGGGCGGGGGGCCTCGAACACCATCCTGACCTCGGTGACCTGGTAGTTCGCCCGCTCGAACGCTGCGGCCATCGGCGTGTTGGGCACGTCCGTGGTCGCGGTGATCCGATCGGCGCCATCGGCTGCGTGAACGCGGGTGATCTCGCCGAGGATGTCGTCCACGTAACGGCACCCACGTAACTCGGGTACCACGCCGAGGTATCCGACGTTGCGGTGGTAGGGAGTCGCGGACGGGATCGCGAAGCCGACCGGCGTCCCGTCCGTGGTCTCCGCCAGCCGCCACCACGATCGTTCGCCGGGGCACGACCGGTAGAACTCGAGGTCGTCCTGCGCCTGGCTGGCGATGTCCGTGGCCGCGATGCCCCGATCCGTGGCGACGTCCAGGCTGCCGACAGCGACCCGCTGGAACAGCGTGAGGAACTCCTCGTCGGAAGCGGGACGGAAAACCAGACGGTCGGAGGGGACGGGCACCCCGGCCGCGGGCGTCCACTCGAAACGCAGCCGCTCGATGACGTCGGTCAGTCCGGCTGCCTGGGCCGCCTCGCGGCGCCAGGACACGGCGTCCGCGACGGCGGGATCCACGTCGTGCCCGGCGGTCGGCACGACCAGCACATACTCAGGTTTCGCGTGGAATTCGGTGTGACCGCGCGACATGACCTCGGCGGCAAGCGCAGCACGATCCGGCACGTCAGCCAGCACGTGCAGGCAATCAAGAGCAAGCGGACGCTCGCTGTCCTCGCGCCCCCACCAAAGGGCACGCGCGACGATCCGGGAGCCGTCGACGGCGAACCAGCTCCACTCCGGACGACACCGACCGGCCGCCACCTCCTCCCGGAGCGAGTCAGCGTCGACGAACCCGACCGGATCGTCCACCGCGAACCCCACGGGCTCCTCCAGCTCGGCCCGTGTCGCGGGTCGGATCAACACCATCGTCTCCCTTCATGACGCTTCGTTGACGACTGGACCCGACACAGATCGGCCATGGCGATGAGTATGCGCCGGTCCCCGCCGGACGGTTCACGCCCATCAGCACCACAGACGCGTCTGGCGCCCCCTGAAAACCCTGGGAGGCGCCAGAAACCGAGACGATCCGCCTTGCCGACCTGCTCAAGCTCTTCCTCGAGGGCCGGAGTTCGAATAAGCCGACGCTGGTGGAGCTGAGGGGATTCGAACCCCTGACCCCCTCCATGCCATGGAGGTGCGCTACCAACTGCGCTACAGCCCCGAGTGGGTGACCCCGAGTGGGGCGAGCCGCAGTTTACCCACGCGCCCCCAGTGGCGACCAAATCGGGTCATCGCCTCGCTGCCGAACGGTCACGGCGGTGCAGGCGCGAGTTGACCGACGACGCCCGCACCCACGTTCCAGGTGACGACCCGCCATCCGGACCGTCCCTGGGCCAGCTCTGCCCAGTGGCAGTTGTCGAAGCCGCCGAGAATCCGCCACGCGAGTTGCTGGTCGATGCCGAGCAGCCACGCCGCTGCGGCCCGCCCGGCCGCCCCGTGGGTCGAGACGACGACGCACTCCCCCGGCGCCATCTCGCCGATCAGCTCGTCGAGCCCCTGACCGACCCGGGTCCGCACCTCGCTCATCGACTCGCCGTCCCCGCCGCGCCGGATGTCCTCACCACGGAGGATCGCGGCCCACTCCTGCGGCGAGGCAGCGGTCACCTCCGCGGTCGTCAGCCCCTGCCAGGCACCGGCGTGGATCTCCCGGAAACGCCGGTCGAGGCTGACCGGCACACCGAGCGCCCGGCCCACGGCCTCCCCCGTACGACGGGCCCGAGCCAGGTCCGAGGTGACCACTCGCGACGGCCCGAGGGCAGCGAGCGCCGGCCCCACGGCATCCGCCTGCTGTTCGCCGACCTCCGAGAGCGGAGTGTCGAGCTGTCCCTGCCACACGCCGGCCGCGTTGTGCGCGGTCTGCCCGTGACGCAGCAGGATGACGCGGCGCGCGCCGGTGCGCGCGTCAGCGGCGGCACTCGTGGGCGACGTGGCAGCGGCACCGACAGGCTCGCCGGCTCCGGTGGGTGCCATGACCGAGGCATCTGCAGGTGTAGTGACACCCTCGGGGACGGCGACGACGGCACCTGCGGGCGGCTGGTCGGCTGCCGCGGTCATCGGCCGCCCTGCTCGGTGCCGACCACCCCGAGGTCGAGTGCCGGACAGTCCTTCCACAGCCGCTCGAGCTCGTAGAACACCCGCTCGTCGTCGTGCTGCACGTGGACGACGATGTCGACGAAGTCCATCAGCACCCACCGTCCTTCGCGGCGTCCCTCGCGGCGCACCGGCTTCGCGCCGCGCTCGCGCAGGACGTCCTCGACCTCCTCGACGATCGAGCCGACCTGCCGCTCGGACTCGGCCGAGACGATGACGAACACATCGGTGAGCGCGAGCTGCTCGGACACGTCGATACCGGTGATCGTCGTCGCGAGCTTGTCGGCGGCCGCCCTCGCGGCGCTGCGGGCGAGCTCGATCGAACGGTCGGTGGCGGTCACGGCGCTCCTCGGTAGAGACGATGCTTGGCGATGTACTGCACGACCCCGTCGGGGACGAGGTACCAGACCGGTTGACCGGCCCGTACCCGCGCCCGGCAGTCGGTGGAACTGATCGCCATGGCGGGCACCTCCATCAGGTCGACTCGATCGGCGGGGAGCCCGGACTCGGACAGCTCGTAGCCCGGCCGGGTGACGCCGATGAAGCGCGCCATGGCGAACAGCTCGTCGGAGTCCTTCCAGGACAGGATCCGGGCGAGCGCGTCGGCGCCGGTGATGAAGAACAGCTCGGCCTCGGGGCGCTGCGCTCGCAGGTCGCGGAGGGTGTCGATGGTGTATGTGGCGCCGTCCCGGTCGATGTCGACACGCGAGACGGTGAACCGCGGGTTGGATGCCGTGGCCACCACCGTCATCAGGTAGCGGTGCTCGGCGGGAGCGACCTCGCGCCCATCCTTCTGCCACGGCTCCCCGGTCGGGACGAACACGACCTCGTCGAGCGCGAGCACCGACTGCACCTCGGAGGCGGCGACCAGGTGACCGTGGTGGACCGGGTCGAAGGTGCCCCCCATCACTCCGAGCCGCACCGGGGCGTCGCTCAGTTCCGGTGCTCCGGACGCTCGGGCCAGTGCGCGCGATCGACCTCGGCTCCGGCGTCGCCGTCCGGGCCGACCGGCGAGTCGGGCCGCTGACCGGTGAGGTCCGGACGGGCGTACTTCTGTGCCGTGCCGCGGAAGGACCAGGTGAGGCCGAGCAACAGGAGGAACACGAACAGGGCGATCACTCCGAACGACCACGTCGGGATCGGCAGCTCGCGGACCGCCTCCTCTGAGGCCAGGACGGCGACGGGAGCGGCGACCGGCAACGTCATGGCGCACAGCGTACCCGGGCCGTCGTCCACCACTGTTCTCCACACCCCTGTGTACGACACCGGTCTATCGCACCGGAGGCTGTGGACGGCGGGCCCGCCAGACAAGACGTCCGAGAAAGTCGACTCAAGTGCTTGCGTGTGAACCGGATCGCGGTCTAGAACAGTCGCACGCCCTCACGAGGCGACGGCGTCGGAGCATCGAGGTCGTCGCTGTCGCCGGGGGCTGGTCGTACGGATAACGGCATCGCTTCCCGACCGGACCCGCAGTCCGGCGGGGGCCGTGGTGGCCATCTCTGGTCCCACCACGTGAGCGCGCGACGGCGCGGGTGCTGCGGCCGACGACCCGAGTCGAAGTTCGTCCTGCAGGGGGACGGCGCCATTCGTCGCATGGCATCCCCTTGCGGTCAGTCCGCAGGGACCGACCGGCTCGACCATCTGTCGGCGCGCCGACAGCGGGGGCCCCCGATCTCATACTCGGGGGCCCTCCGTCGTCGGAGGTGGCGCACCGTCGTGTCGGCGGCGCCGCACTCCTCCGCTGTGCACAGCGAAGACCCGTCCGCGCTACACCGCCGCGGCCTACCCTGGTCGGCATGTCTCCTTCGCCCGCCGTCGACGTCACCGTCGTCGTGCCCATGTACAACGAGGCCGAGGTGCTGCCGTTGTTCGTCGAGCGGCTCCGCCCGGTGACCGATGCGTGGGACACCACCTACGAGGTGCTCTGCATCGACGACGGCTCCACCGATGCGACTCCGATCCTGCTGCAGCGGCTACGCCGCGAGTGGCCTCAGGTGCGGGTCGTGCGGCTCCGCGCGAACGCGGGGCACCAGGCTGCGATCTCCGCCGGCCTCGCACGAGCCCGCGGTCGCTGGACGGTCACCATCGACGCCGACCTCCAGGACCCGCCGGAGGTGATCGGCGAGATGCTCGGCGTCGCGCACGGGAGCGGCGTCGACGTCGTCTACGGCGTGCGCGAGGACCGCCGCACCGACACCCCGTTCAAGCGCACCACGGCGAGGGCGTTCTACCGGTCGATCCGGGCGCTCTCGGACGTCGACGCCCACGTCGACGCCGGCGACTTCCGGCTGATGTCGCGGGCCACGGTCGAGGCGATCAACGCACTGCCCGAGCACAATCGGGTACTGCGCCTCGTGGTTCCCGCGCTCGGATTCCCCAGTGCGAGTGTGGGATACAGGCGGGCGCCGCGCGCGGCCGGGGAGTCGAAGTACCCTCTGGGCAAGATGGTGCGTCTCTCGATCGACGGCGTCACCGGGTTCTCCATCGCGCCGCTCCGGTTCGCCACCTGGCTGGGGCTGGTGGGCGGGCTGGCCGCGCTCGGCGTGCTGGTGTTCGCCGTGGTGGCCATGCTGCTCGGCAACACCCTCCCGGGGTGGACGTCGACCGTGGTCATCGTCTCCGGCGTCGGCGCGGTACAGCTGCTCGCGCTCGGCATCCTCGGCGAGTACGTCGGACGCACGTACGCCGCCGTCCAGGCCAGGCCCACATACTTCATCGCCCACGACAGTCTCGATACCACGGCGCCGGATGCCGCCCCGCCGGATGCCGCCCGCTCCCGGGTTCTCGGAGACGCCGGCCGCCCGGCCGAGGACGTCGCTCAGACGCGGACCTGACCGTCGCCCTCCACGACCCACTTCGTCGTGGTCAGCTCGGGTAGCGCCATCGGCCCGCGGGCGTGGAGCTTCTGGGTCGAGATGCCGATCTCGGCGCCGAACCCGAATTCGCCGCCGTCGGTGAAGCGAGTGCTGGCGTTGACCATGACCGCGGCGGCGTCGACCTCTGCGGTGAAGCGGCGGGCCGCGGCGCGGTCCTCGGTGACGATGGCCTCGGTGTGGCCGGAACCGAAACGGCGGATGTGGTCGAGCGCGGCGTCGAGGTCGTCGACGACGCCGACCGAGAGCTCCAGGCCGTGGAACTCGGTCGCGAAGTGCTCGTCGGTCACCGGCTCGTGGGCGACGCCCGCGGCATCCGCCTCGGCGCCGGCTTCAGCATCGGTGTAGAGGGTGACTCCCTCACCGGCGAGCGTGGCGAGCACCTTCGGGAGGAACGCGGCCGCGACCTCGCGGTGCACGAGCAGGCTCTCGGCGGCGTTGCACACGCTGGGCCGGTGCGTCTTGGAGTTGACCGCGATCGCCAGGGCCGTGTCGAGGTCGGCGCGAGCGTCGACGTACACGTGGCAGTTGCCGACGCCGGTCTCGATCACCGGCACCGTCGACTGCGTCACGACACTGCGGATGAGGTCGGCACCACCTCGCGGGATGAGCAGGTCGACGAGCCCGCGGGCGGTCATCAGGGCACGCACGGCGCCGTGCCCACCCTCGAGGAGGACCACGGCATCCGCGGGGAACCCGTGCTGCGCCAGCGCGGCCCGGAGTACGCCGACGGTGGCCCGGTTGGTGTCGGCGGCCGCGCTGCCGCCGCGGAGGACGACGGCGTTGCCCGACTTCAGGGCCAGGCCCGCGGCGTCGACGGTGACGTTGGGTCGGGCCTCGTAGATCATGCCCACCACGCCCATCGGCACGCGCACCTGGCGGATCTGCAGGCCGTTCGCGAGGGTGGAGCCGCGCACGACCTCGCCGACCGGGTCGGGCAGGGCGGCGATGTCGCGCAGTGCCTGGGCGACCGCGGCCACGCGGGGCGCGTCGAGCCGGAGCCGGTCCTGGAGGGACCGGGCCATGCCGTTCTCGCGTGCCCGGGCGAGATCGACGGCGTTGGCGGCGGTGATCTCCGCGGTCGCAGCGTCGACCGCGTCGGCCAGGGCGTGCAACGCGGCGTCCTTCTCGGCGCGGGAGAGCAGCGCCAGGCGCCGGGATGCCGTGCGCGCGGCCTCGGCGAGCCGGCGCACCTGTTCCGCGTCGGCCGGGTCGACCGCGACACCAGCCGGGTCGGTCGTGGTGTCGGCCGGGTCGGTCGTGATGTCGGGCATGCCCCAAGGGTAGGCGGGCGCGCACCACCGCCGCACGGGCGTCATCCGGAGGAGACGGTGCGAGTGCGAGGATGGCGCGAGTGAGCACCATCCTGTCGATCCAGTCCTCGGTGGCGTACGGGCATGTCGGGAACTCGGCGGCGGTGTTCCCCTTGCAGCGACTCGGTGTCGAGGTGTGGCCGGTGCACACCGTGCACTTCTCCAACCACACCGGGTACGGCGCGTGGCGGGGGCCGCTCATGGCGCCGGAGGACGTCCGCGAGGTGGTGACCGGCGTCGAGGAACGCGGTGCACTGGGTGAGGTCGACGCGGTGCTGTCGGGATACCAGGGCGGAGTACAGATCGGTGCCGTCGTGCTCGACGCGGTGGCCCGCGTGAAGGCGGCGAACCCCGAGGCGATCTACGCCTGCGACCCGGTCATGGGCAACGCTGCGTCGGGATGCTTCGTGCATCCCGACATCCCGGTGCTGTTGCGCGACAACGCGATTCCTGCGGCCGACGTCGTGACGCCGAACCAGTTCGAGCTGGGCTTCCTCACCGACACCACGCCTGCCGATCTCGACTCGACGCTCACTGCTGTGAGCATGGTGCGCGCGATGGGTCCGTCGACGGTGCTGGTCACCAGCGTCCTGCGCCCCGACGCGCCGGACGACACCATCGAGACCCTCGCGGTCGGCGATGACGGCTCGTGGATCGTGCGGACGCCGCGCCTGCCGATGAAGGCCAACGGGTCAGGAGACCTGACGGCCGCGCTGTTCACGGCGCACCTGCTGGCCACCGGCGACGTGGGCCTGGCCCTCGCGCGCACGGTGTCGAGTGTCTTCGACGTGCTGTCCCGCACGCTCCAGTCGGGGCGCCGCGAGCTGCAGCTGGTCCAGAGCCAGGACGCCATCGCGACCCCGCAGATGCAGTTCGACGTCGACCGCCTCTCCTGACCGGCTCCGTGGTCTACAGGACGACGAGGTCGTCGCGATGGATGACCTCGCGCTCGTACCCCGGGCCGAGCTCGCGGGCCAGGTCGCGGGTCGAGCGCCCCAGCAGGCGTGGCAGCTCGCTGGCCGCGTAGTTGACCAGCCCGCGGGCGATCACCGTGCCGTCCGGGCCGCACACGTCGACCGCCTCCCCGGCGGCGAAGGAGCCTTCTGCACCGGTGATGCCGGCGGGCAGCAGCGAGGTGCGCCGCACCGTGACGGCAGCCACCGCCCCCGCGTCGAGGAACAGCCGCCCGCGCGCCGTCGTGGCGTGCGCGAGCCAGCGCTTGCGTGAGGCCCGAGTCGCGGTGCCGGGCGCGAACACGGTGCCGACGTCGTCCCCGTCGAGAGCGGCGACGAGGTCCGGAAGCCGGGTCAGCAGCGTCGGGATGCCGGCCGCGCCGGCGATGCCGGCCGCCTCCACCTTGGTCACCATCCCGCCGCTGCCCACCGAGCTCCCCGTGCCGCCGATCGAGATCGCCTCGAGGTCGGCCGACGATGCCACGAACGGCACCCGCGTCGGTCTCTTGCCGGCCGCGCGCGCGGTATCGGTGGGCGGCCCGTCGTACAGCGCGTCGATATCGGTGAGGAGCAGCAGCGCGCCGGCGCCGACGAGGTCCGCCGCCAGGGCCGCGAGCCGGTCGTTGTCGCCGAACCGGATCTCCTGGGTCGCCACGGTGTCGTTCTCGTTGACGATCGGGAGGACACCGAGCTCGAGCAGGCGCTCGAGCGTGCGCCGTGCGTTGGTGTAGTGCGTGCGGCGGGTGACGTCGTCGGCGGTGAGCAGGACCTGCCCCACGGTGATGCCGTGTCGTGCGAACGCCGCCTGGTACGCGGCGACCAGGGCTCCCTGACCGACGGATGCCGCGGCCTGCTGGGTCGCGAGGTCACCAGGACGCCGCGACAGCCCGAGCGGGCCGATCCCGGCCGCGATCGCGCCGCTCGAGACGAGCACCACCTCGCGACCGCCCGCGCGTCGCCGCCCGAGCACGTCGACCAGGGCGGTGAGGGCACCGAGGTCGAGGTGCCCCCCGTCGGCACTGGTCAGGGTCGAGGAGCCGACCTTGACCACGAGCCGCTGCGCGGCGCCGACTGCGGCGCGGATGGCCGAGGCCGGCGACGGCATCCGGCTCAGTCCTCGCCGACGTCGGAGGCCGCCCAGAGCCCCGCACGACGCTCCGCGGCCAGCTCGTCACGGGCAGCGGTCTGGGCATCCTTCCGCGCGTGGAACTCCGCGCGCCTCTCGCCTCGGGTCTTGCGTCCGCCGGACCCGTCTACGCGCAGGTCGGAGCCGCGCGGACCGGCGAGCAGCTCGGCACCGGTGGCCATGGTCGGCTGCCAGTCGAACACGACCGCGTCGTCCTCGGGACCGATGAGCACGGTCGAGCCGGCGACCGCACCGGCCGCGAGCAGCGCCTCCTCGACACCCAGCCGGTTCAGCCGGTCGGCCAGGTAGCCGACGGCCTCGTCGTTGGTGAAATCGGTCTGGCGCACCCACCGGGTCGGCCGGTCGCCCACCACCCGGAATGCCTCGCCGTCGGGCGTGGCGTCACGGCGCACGTGGAACCCGCTGTCGTCGACCGCGGCCGGCCGGATGACGACCCGCGGCACCTCGACCCGCGTCGCCTCGAGCTCGGCGCGGGCTGCTGCGACGTGCCGGGCCAGGGCGAAGGAGAGCTCCTTCAGGCCGGTACGTGCCACGGCGGAGACGATGTGGACCTCGAGTCCGCGGTCCTCGAGCATGGGCCGCACCAGCTCGGCCAACTCGCGCGCCTCGGGCACGTCGGCCTTGTTGAGCACGACGACCCGGGTGCGCTCGGCGAGCGACCGTCCACCGAGCGAGCCGTCGGGCACGTACGCGGCGAGCTCGGCCTCGATGACGTCGAGGTCGGTCATGGGGTCGCGGCCGGGTTCGAGGGTGGCGCAGTCGACGACGTGGACGAGCACCGAGCAGCGCTCGACGTGGCGAAGGAACGTCAGCCCCAGACCCCTGCCCTCACTCGCGCCGGGGATCAGACCCGGCACGTCGGCGACGGTGTAGCGCTCGGACCCGGCGGTAACGACCCCGAGGTTGGGCACCAGTGTCGTGAACGGGTAGTCGGCGATCTTCGGTTTCGCGGCCGACAGCACCGAGACCAGTGAGGACTTCCCTGCGCTCGGGAACCCCACCAGCGCGACGTCGGCGAGCGACTTCAGCTCCAGCAGAAGATCGAGCGACTCCCCCGGCTCACCGAGGAGCGCGAACCCGGGCGCCTTGCGGCGCGGGCTGGCCAGGGCCTTGTTACCCAGACCGCCCCGGCCACCACGAGCGGCGACGAAGGTGGTGTCGGCCCCGACGAGATCGGCGAGCACCTCACCGGTGGCGGATTTGACGACCGTGCCCTCCGGGACCGGCAGGACCAGATCGCTGCCATCGGCGCCGTGTCGCTCGTCGCCGCCGCCGGGTGCGCCATGGCCCGCACGCCGGTGCGGCCGACGGTGATAGTCGAGCAGCGTGGTCGACTGCGAGTCGACGGCGAGCACGACCGAGCCGCCGCGACCGCCGTTGCCGCCGTCGGGACCGCCGAGCGGCTTGAACTTCTCGCGGCGTACCGACGCGACCCCGTGCCCGCCATTGCCGGCGGCGAGGTGGAGCACGACGCGGTCGACGAACGTCGTCATCCGATCCGCTCCTTCTCGTAACAGGAAGAGGCGGGCACCGAGACCGGCGCCCGCCCCTTGTGTGGTGGTCAGGTGGAGGTCACTCGGCGGCGACGGGCTCCGGCGCGAGGACGCTCACGGTCTTGCGGCCGCGCTTGCTGCCGAAAGTGACCGCTCCGGGGACGAGCGCGAACAGCGTGTCGTCACCGCCGCGGCCGACGCCGTCGCCCGGGTGGAAGTGCGTGCCGCGCTGCCGCACGATGATCTCGCCGGCCTTGACGACCTGGCCGCCGTAGCGCTTGACGCCGAGGTACTGGGCGTTGGAGTCGCGACCGTTGCGGGTCGAGGATGCACCCTTCTTGTGTGCCATGTGGGGAGTCCTGTTCGGAAGTGGTCGGGACGGTCAGGCGTCGATGGCGGTGATCTTGACCTGGGTCAGCGGCTGGCGGTGACCCTGCCGCTTGCGATAGCCGGTCTTGCTCTTGTGCTTCAGGATCGTGATCTTCGGACCCTTGGCCGCCTTGACGACCTCGGCGGTGACGGTGACCTTGGCGAGCTTCGTGGCGTCGGAGGTGACGGTGCCGCCGTCGACCACGAGCAGTGGCTGCAGCCGGATCTCGTCGCCGGCCTGGCCGATCTTGTCGATGAGCAGGGTGTCACCGACGGAGACCTTCTCCTGGCGACCGCCCGCACGCACAATCGCGTACACGTGGTGTCTCACTTCCTGTTCGGGTGTGCGCGCTCAGACCGGACGGTCGCTACCCCGTGGACGACACGGGACACCGGCTCGGTGGGCACACCTCGGCATAAGATACCGGCGCGTGGAGAGGCGGCCAAATCCTGGCCGAGCGGCTCGCCCGCCGGATCAGGCGGATTCCTCGGCCGGCGCCTGCGACGGCATCCGCTCATCCGGGCCGGCCTCGTCCGAGGAGCCATCCGGCGGTTCGGTGCCGGCCTCGACCAGCTCCGGCTCCGACTCGACCGGCTGGGACTCGACCGGCTCTGACTCGACAAGCCCCGGCTCGGACTCGACCGGCTCCGACCTGACCGGCTCGGACTCGACCCGCTCCGACGGGGCCGGACCGTGCTCGTCGGCCGACGGCTCGGCATCGCCTCCGCGGGGCGGTCCGGCAGGTGCGACCACGCGGCCACGGCGCCGCCTCTTCCGCTCGGGAGCCTCGGCGACCGGTGGCTCGGCCGTGGGCACGCCCGCGACGGACGGCGCCTGGTCGGCCGCGACCGGCTCCGCGGTGTCGGCCGGCTCGGTGGACGCGGACTCCTGGGGGTCGCCGTCGGAGTCGGTGCGGCGCACCGCGGCAGCATGCGCGGCGGCCGCGATCTGCGCTGCCGTCGGGCCGGACGACGGCCGCGAGGGCTCCTCCGCGACCGGCGCGGACCCGCCCCGACGGCTGCGGCCGGACCGGGAGGACCCGGTCTCCCCGCCCCCGGTGCCGCCCTTGTCGACCGGCTCGCTGGAGACGATGAGGCCGCGACCGCCGCAGTGCTCGCACTGCTCGCTGAACACCTCGATCAGCCCGGAGCCGACGCGCTTGCGCGTCATCTGCACCAGCCCGAGCGAGGTGACCTCGGCGACCTGGTGCTTCGTGCGGTCCCGGCCCAGGCACTCCAGCAGGCGACGGACGACGAGATCGCGGTTGGACTCGAGCACCATGTCGATGAAGTCGACGACGATGATCCCGCCGATGTCGCGCAGCCGGAGCTGGCGGACGATCTCCTCGGCGGCCTCGAGGTTGTTCTTCGTCACCGTCTCCTCGAGGTTGCCGCCCGAGCCGACGAACTTGCCGGTGTTGACGTCGACGACGGTCATCGCCTCGGTGCGGTCGATGACGAGCGACCCGCCCGACGGCAGCCACACCTTGCGGTCCATCGCCTTGGCGAGCTGCTCGTCGATGCGGTGTGCCGCGAAGACATCGTCCTCGGCCGTCCACCGGATCAACCGGGCGGCGAGATCGGGAGCGACGTCCTCGACATATCCGCTGACGTCCGACCACGCCTTCTCACCCGATACGACCAGGGAGGCGAAGTCCTCGGTGAACACGTCGCGGATGACGCGCACCGTGAGGTCGGGCTCGCCGTGGAGTAGCAGCGGCGCACCGCCGCTGCCGGACTTCCTCTTCGCCGCGGCATCCGCCTTGGCCGAGATCTTGTCCCACGTGGCCGTGAGTCGTTCGACGTCGGCCGTCAGCTCGGCCTCCGAGGCACCTTCGGCAGCGGTGCGGACGATGACCCCGGCTCGGTCGGGCACGACCTGCTTGAGGATGGACTTCAAGCGGGACCGCTCGGTGTCCGGCAACTTGCGCGAGATCCCGGTCATCGACCCCTCGGGCACGTAGACGAGGTAGCGCCCGGGCAGCGAGATCTGCGACGTGAGCCGGGCGCCCTTGTGACCCATCGGGTCCTTGGTCACCTGGACGAGCACGGTGTCGCCGCTGGAGAGTGCGTGCTCGATGCGGCGGGGCTGCCCGGTCTCCAGGCCTGCGGCATCCCAGTTGACCTCGCCGGCATAGAGCACGGCGTTGCGGCCCTTGCCGATGTCGACGAAGGCCGCCTCCATCGACGGCAGGACGTTCTGCACCCGGCCGAGGTAGATGTTCCCCGCCATCGACGCCGTGGTGTCGCGCGACACGTAGTGCTCGACGAGGACGCCGTCCTCCAGCACGCCGATCTGGATGCGGTCCTCGCGGCCACGAACCACCATCACCCGCTCGACACTCTCACGGCGGGCGAGGAACTCCGCCTCGGTGACGATCGTCCGGCGCCGGCCTGCCTCTCGGCCTTCCCGGCGTCGCTGCTTCTTGGCCTCCAGCCGCGTCGAGCCCTTGACCGCAGTCGGCTGCTCGCTCTTCGCCCGGGGCTCGCGGACCTTGGTGACGGTGCCGGGAGGATCCTCGCTCTCGCCGCCGCTGCCGCGGCGTCGACGCCGACGACGCCGGCTCGACACCGACGCGCTGTCCTCGCCCTCGGAGTCGTCGGCGCGCTCGTCACCGGATGACGCCCGCGTGCCGGACGGCGACGCCGCGCCGTCGACATCGTCATCGCCGGTGCCGGTCGGGTTCTGGCTTGCTCGGCTCCGCCGGCCGCGACCACCGCGGCGACGCCGGCGGCCGCCCTCGGGGTCCTCGTCGCCGCCCTGCTCGTCGCCGCCCTGCTCGGTGTCGCTGCCGTGGTCGTCACCGCCTGGATCGGACCCGGCGGCCGGCTCTGCTCCGGAAGCATCCCGGGGCACGTCGGCGACCTCGCCGGAGGTCGCGTCGGCATCGTCGTCGGGTACCGCTCGCTCCGACGGCGACTGCACCGGAGCGGTGGCCCGGCGACGCCGAGGAGCGACGGTGGGATCCGGCGCCTGGAAGAGCAGACCGAAGCTGGGCAGAGCTGCGCCCGCCGCGCGGTCCGCCTCGGCTGCATCGGAGTCGACGTCCACCGAGTCGTGCGCGACACCCGGTGCCTCGGCACTCGCGACCTCGGCGACGTCGTCACCGTCGGGCGCCACGACATCGTCGTCCGGGATCGCTGCCGCAGCGTCGGTGGCGGATGGCGCGACGTCCGCCGCCTGAGGTGCCGCGCCGTCGTCGCGCGGACCGGCGTCGGCGTCGCGCGGACCGGACACGGGAGCACTCGCCGCAGTGGTGGCGCGACGACGGCGTCTCGGCGGAGTGTTGGCGTCCTCTGCGGGTGTCGTGTCGGTGGAGTCAGTGGGGTGGTCGGTGTCGGGCACCGGACGGTCCTTTCGTCTCCCGCCCGGCCGACGCCCACACCGGAGCCTCATGGGCTCTCGTCGACCGGGTGGTGAGCGGTCGCATCGCGCCAGGCACCGCCGGCACGGAAGTCGGCTGCTACCCCGGGTCGGCTCGCGCGGCGTCGCGCGCGTCACCTTTCGGGGCCGGCGACCTCCTCGTCGGCAGCCAGCGGGTCGGCTACCCCGGCACCTGCGTCGAGCAGTGGGCCCTGGGCCATCCGGGTGACCAACGGTGGAACCGTCGGCGAGAACCCGGTGACTGCGTGCAGTGCGGTCAGGATGTCGTCGGGGCGCACGGTAGGTGTGGTGTGCCGTACGACCATGCGAAGTATCGCACACCCGTCCTCTCCGACCCCGTCGACCGTCATCTCCACCACGGCTCCCCGCGTGTCGAACGTGCGCGGGCCGTTCTTGAGAACCCGGGTGGTCTCGGCTGTCTCGGCGGCGAGATACCGGGCGATGACCGGCTCGAGCTCGGCGGGCTGCGTGCCGCGGACGACGAGGCGCCACTCACTGGCCTGGAGGCGATCGGCGAGGGCGCCGGGCGCTGCCTCGACCACCTGAACGACGTCGAGACCGTCGGGAAGCGACGCATCGAGCGCCGCCCGCACCTCCTCGGGTCGGAGCCGCTCGGTCACGCGGATCTCGAAGTACTCGGCCTCGCTGGCGGTTCCCGTCGGAGCCGCGTTGGCGTACGAGATCAGTGGGTGCGGCCGGAAGCCGGCGGAGTACGCCATCGGCACCCCCGCACGACGCAGGGCGCGCTCGAGCGCTCGGGCGAAGTCCCGTGTCGAGGAGAACCGCAGCCGCCCTCGCTTGGCGTACCGGATACGTAGCCGCTGCACCGCCGGCGCCGGTGGCGGACCGTCGGGGACGCGCTGACGGGCCATGTGCCGAAGCCTAGAAGGGTCCGCCACCGACGTCGGGCATCGGCCCCCTCTGCGCCGCGACAGGCGTCAGGCCCCGCCGGCGCACATCGATCCGTGGGCACACACGGACGTAGCCGCGGATTCAGAAGCACTCGGGACTTCCACGTACGTCATCCGCACCGTTAGCGTGTCGTCATGCCGGATGTCGACCGTTCCCGTCTCACCGAGCTTCTGACCGCCGAGCAGGCCACCTACGCCGAACGTCATCCGCGCAGCCGGGAGCTGTTCGGAGCCGGCGGGAACCTGTTCGGCCGGGTGCCGATGACCTGGATGAACAAGTGGAGGGGTGGCTTTCCGCTCTACCTGGACCGGGCGAACGGCAACCGGGTCACCGATGTCGACGGGCACACCTACGTCGACTTCGCGCTCGGCGACACCGGCGCGATGGCGGGCCACTCCCCCGCGCCGACGGTCGCCGCCGTGACTCGACGGATGGGCGAGCTCGGCGGGGTCACGACGATGCTGCCCACGGATGACGCCCAGTGGGTGGGCGCCGAGCTCACCCGCCGCTTCGGGCT
>JBOFLR010000394.1:0-9731 GCA_051657965.1 Dermatophilaceae bacterium | reverse complement strand
GCCGGATGCAGCACGCCGGTGGGGTTCGTGGGGTTGCCGACGACGACGAGGTCGGCGTCGTCGGGCACGGCACCAGGATCGAGGGCGAACCCGTCATCCGGCCGGCAGAGCACGGTCGTGACCTGGTGGCCGGCCTGTTCCAGGGCGGCGTGCGGCTCGGTGAACTGCGGGTGGATGACGACCGGCCGGCGCCACCGGCGAAGCCGCGCAATCAGCGAGAACGCCTCGGCCGCACCGGAGGTCGGAAGCAGGTCGCACTCCGGTCGACCATGTCGAAGCGACAGCGCGGCACGCGCGGGCCCGGCATCGGGGTAGCGGTACGACGCCTCGACGGCATCGTGCAGTGCGGCATCCAGCCAGGCCGGCCGGGCCCCGTCGTAGACGTTGACGGCGAGGTCGAGCAGCCCGTCGGTCGCGTCGCGGTCGCCGTGGTGCCGGAGCGGATCGGCGACTGCAGCAACGACAGGCGCCACTCCTGGCGCGGCATCCGCGAGCGGGGCCGCCGCGTGCACGGCATCCGCGAATCGTTGCGCGAGAACGGGATACCCGGCCCAGTGCACGTGCAGGTACGACGCGTGCCAGGTGTCGGTGGTGAAGCCGGTGGCCTGCCCGTCGACCGTCCAGGCCGGCCGCTCACCCGCCACCGGTGTGGTGGCGGTGTGGTGGAACTCGTGCCCGGTGACCCGCTCGCCGGCGCGGGTCACCAGCCCGTCGGACGCCGCGACGGCCTCGGGGTAGCGCAGGGTGAGCCGCTCGGTCATCACCGCGTCGGCCGGCACCACGCCGGTCATCGGCTCGGCGTCGAGCGACCGCGCGAGATAGAGCAGCCCGGCACACTCGGCCACGGTCGGCACCCCGGCCGCCACCGCCCGGCGCAGGTCCGCCATCAGCGGCCGGTTGGCACCGAGCTCGGCGGCGTACACCTCGGGGAACCCGCCGCCGAGGTAGACGCCCCGGGTGCGTTCCGGCAGCCGGGTGTCGAGCAGCGGGTCGACCACCACCACCTCGCACCCGGCAGCACGCAGCAGCTCGTCGGTCTCGGCATAGCGGAACGTGAAGGCGCGCCCACCGGCCACCGCCACCACCGGCCGGCCCGGACCGGACGGCCGCACCTGGCTCGCCGGTCGCCACGGCTCGGCATCGAGGTCGGGCGCCGACCGGGCGACATCGAGCACGGCGGTGAGGTCCAGGTGCCGGGCCACCTGCTCGCCGAGCCGCCGCACCATCCGCGCCGACTCCTCGCGCTCGGCCGCGGGCACCAGCCCCAGGTGGCGCGACGGTACCGCCAGACCCTCGTCGCGGGGCAGGGCCCCGAGCACCGGGAGCCCGGCCAGCTCCATCGCCTGCCGGATCTCGCGGACGATGCGCGGCGAGCCGGTGCGGTTGAGCACGACGCCGACGACGTGGACCCGCGGGTCGAACGCGGCGACCCCGGCGGCGACCGCGGCGGCCGTGCGCGACATCCGGGCGACATCCGCCACGAGCACCACGGGGCTGCGGGTCAGCGCGGCCACGTGCGCGGTGGAGGCGAACCCGTCGGTGCCGACCTTGCCGTCGTGCAGGCCCATCACGCCCTCGACCACCGCGACGTCGGCACCGGCCGCCCCGTGCAGCAGCAGGGGCACCACCCGGTGCTCGCCGACGAGGTGCGGGTCGAGGTTGCGCCCGGGGCGGCCGGTGGCGAGCGCGTGGTAGCCGGGGTCGACGAAGTCGGGTCCGACCTTGTGCCCGCTCACCACGTGCCCGGCGGCCGACAGCGCCGCCATCAGCCCGGTGGCGACCGTGGTCTTACCCTGACCGGTCGACGGTGCGGCGACCACCAGCCGGGGCAGGGCTACCACTCGATGCCCTTCTGACCCTTCTGGCCGGCATCCATGGGGTGCTTGACCTTGGCCATCTCGGTGACCAGGTCGGCCGCATCGAGCAGGCGTGGGTCGGCGCGGCGCCCGGTGACGACCACGTGCTGGAACCCGGGCCGCGCGGTGAGGGTGTCCACCACGTCGTCGACGTCGACCCACCCCCACGCCATCGGGTAGGTGAACTCGTCGAGCACGAGCAGGTCGTAGGTCTGGTCGGCCAGGCGGCGGGTGATCTCCTGCCAGCCCTCCACCGCGGCGGCCCGATGGTCGCCGGCGTCGCCGGACTTGCGAGTCCACGACCATCCGGATCCCATCTTGTGCCAGTCGACCGGGCCGCCCTCGCCGGTCTCGTCGTGCAGCCGGCCGAGCCGTTCGAGCACGGTCTGCTCCCCGATGCGCCACCTGGCCGACTTGACGAACTGGAACACGCCGATCCGCCAGCCCTGGTTCCAGCCGCGCAGCGCCAGCCCGAAGGCCGCGGTCGACTTGCCCTTGCCGTCACCGGTGTGGATGACGAGCAGCGGCCGGTTGCGCCGCTGCCGGGTGGTGAGCCCGTCGTCGGGCACCACGAACGGCTGGCCCTGCGGCATCAGGCGACCCCCCGGCCAGCGCTGCCGCGGTCGCGCCTGGAGACCCCGTGGTCACGCCCCACCGCATGAGGAGCCACCACACCGCGGTCACTCGCGGGCGCGACGCGGTCTCGCACGGTTGCAGCGAGTGCGGTGGCGTCGAGCTCGGCGACCGGCACGTGGTCGGCGCGCAGCCGCTCGGCGAGGGCGCGTGCGAGCCCGAGCCGCAGCGGGCCGGCCTCGCCGTCGACCACCACCGCGGTGACCCCGAGCCCGGCGAGGAGGTCGGCCGCGCGCAGCGAGCGCGGCACCGGCTCGGCGCCACCGGTGGCCCGGCCGTCGGTGACCACGACCAGCAGTGGCCGCAGCCGCGGGTCCCTGACCCGCTCGCGCTCGATCACGCGGGCCGCCTCGAGCAGGCCCTCGGCCAACGGTGTCCGCCCGCCGGCCGGCACCTCGTCGAGGCGGGCGGCGGCGATGTCGACCGAGTGGGTGGGCGGCAGGGCCAGCTCGGCCCGCTCACCGCGGAAGGTGACCAGGCCCACCTTGTCGCGCCGCCGGTACGCGTCGAGGAGCAGCGAGAGCACCGCGGTCTTCACAGCCGTCATCCGCTTCTTCGCCGCCATCGAGCCGGACGCGTCGACGCAGAACAGCACGAGGTTCGCCTCGCGCCCCTCGCGCACCGCGGTGCGCAGATCCTCCGGCCGGATGACGACCCGCGTCGCCGTCCGCTCCGAGGTGTGCTGCCGGTCGAAGCCGCTGGCCGCGGCACGCAGCGTCTCGACCAGGTGCAGCGCCCCGGTCGGACCGTCCGGCCGACGCGCACCGACCCGGCGCCCGGAGCGGGCGATCGCGCGGCTCCGGCGCCCGGCCGCACCCTCGCCGAGGCCCCGCACCGTGAGCAGCCGGGGTCGGAACGGCTGGGCGGCCTGCGACATGGCGTCCGGAGTCGTGTCGGATGGCGCCCGCTCGGGGGCGTCGGTGCGGTCGGGCGAGACGTCCGGGACCGCCCCGTCGGCGTCCGGCCCATCGGCACCTGTGTCGTCGGCGTCCGGCCCATCGGCACCTGTGTCGTCGGCGTCCGCCCCATCGGCACCCGGCCCGTCGACCCGCGGCCGGTCACGCGACTCCTCCCGATCCACACCACCGGCATCCGAACCGTCGGAGCCCGATCCACCGACATCCGAACCGTCGGAGTCCGATCCGTCGGCGTCCGAGTCGGTCTCGGGCCTCGGGTCCGGCGGGAGGTCCGGAGGCAGCTCGCCGTCGCCGAGCACCTGGTCGAGCAGGTCCTCGTCGAGCCCGGGGGCGTCGAACGGGTTGCGCCGCCGGCGGTGCGGCAGCGCGAGCAGCGCGGCCCGGCGGATGTCGGCGCGGGTCACCTCCTCGCGCCCCGCCCAGGCCGCGTGCGCCACCGCCGCCCGGGCGGTGACGATGTCGGCCCGCAGCCCGTCGACCTCGAACGCCGCGCAGACCTCGGCGATCCTCAGCAGCGCGGCCTGAGACAGCCGGACCCGGCCGAGCCGTGCGCGCGCGGCGCCGATGCGCTCGGCGAGGGCGGCGTCATCCGGCCGGTAGTCGCGGGCGAAGCCGGCGGGGTCGGCGTCGAACGCCAGCCGGCGCCGCACCACCTCGACCCGCAGCCGCGGGTCGCGCGGGGCGGCCACCTCGACGGTCAGCCCGAACCGGTCGAGCAGCTGCGGGCGCAGCTCGCCCTCCTCGGGGTTCATCGTGCCGATGAGTACGAAGCGTGCAGCGTGCTCGACCGAGACCCCGTCGCGCTCGACCGTGGCGCGCCCCATGGCCGCGGCGTCGAGGAGCAGGTCGACGAGGTGGTCGTGCAGCAGGTTGACCTCGTCGACGTAGAGGATGCCGCGGTGCGCCCGGGCGAGCAGGCCCGGCTCGTACTCGACCCGGCCCTGGGCCAGGGCTCGCTCGAGATGGATCGACCCGAGCACCCGATCCTCGGTGGCGCCCACCGGCAGCTCGACCAGACGCACCGGCCGAGTAGTGCGGGGGGCGTCGTCGGCAAACGGCCCGTCCGGCGAGCCGGCGCCGTGCTCTGCCGGGTCGGTCGAGAACCGGTCGCCGGTGACCACCTCGATCGGGGGGAGCACGGCGGCCAGGCCGCGCACCGCGGTCGACTTGGCCGTGCCCTTCTCGCCGCGCACCAGCACCCCGCCGATCTCCGGCGAGATGGTGGTGAGCACCAGGGCCAGGCCGAGGTCGTCCAACTCGTCTGCGGCACAACCGAGCACGGCAGAAAAGGGGTAGTGCACCGGCATGGAGGCTCCCGCTCTCGTCGGCAACGAACGTCGTCGTCGTACACGCGGGGCCGGTCTTCGGACTTGCCGGGTCCCACCCGTTCAGGTGGACCCGGTTCACCGCAGCGGGCCTGTGCCGGAATCTCACCGGGCTTCCCAGATTCTCCCCGGCCGGCCGTCGCCACCGGTTCCGATGGCGGGGTCGACGGGGCACCTCGCGACGTCGGCCACGATAGCGTGCCGTCCCGTGCCGGCCGAGCGTCATCCCCCTGCAGTGCCCGCGGCGACAGTCGTCGGCATCGGCGCCGACGGCTGGCCAGGGCTGCGTTCCGACCTCAAGGCCCTCGTCGAGCAGGCCCCGGTGGTGCTCGGCGGCGCGCGGCACCTCGCGATGCTGCCGGCACCGTCGCCCACCCAACGCCGGATGCCGTGGCCGTCACCACTGCGCGAGGGCCTGCCCGGGCTGCTCGCCGAGCTCGACGGCACGCCCGTCGTGGCGCTGGCGTCCGGCGACCCGCTCGTCTCGGGCATCGGCAGCACGCTCGTCGACCTGCTCGGGGCCGACCGGGTGGTGGTGCACCCCGCGACGTCGTCGGTGGCCCTGGCCCGGGCCGAGCTCGGCTGGCTCGCCGAGTCGTGCGCGGTGGTAAGCGTGGTCGGGCGCGAGCCCGAGCTCGTGCTGCGCGAGCTGGCGCCCGGCCGGCGGGTGCTGGTGCTCTCCTCCGACGAGCACACGCCGGGGCGGGTCGCCGAGCTGCTCACCGCGGCCGGGTACGGAGCGAGCACCCTGCACGTGCTCGGCGACCTCGGCACGGATGCCGCGTCACGCGCCGACGGTGCCGCCGCGACTTGGTCGGCCGCCTCGCCGCGGCTCAACGTCGTCGGTGTCGAGCTCGCCGGGCCGCTGCGGGCGGGCTGGGTCGCCGGTCTGCCGGACGACGCCTTCGAGCACGACGGCCAGCTGACCAAGCGCGACCTTCGCGCCTCGGCGCTGGCCCGGCTGCTTCCCGTACCGGGGCAGCGGCTCTGGGACGTCGGTGCCGGGGCGGGGTCGGTCGGCATCGAGTGGATGCGGTCGCACCCGAGCTGCACCGCGGTCGCGGTCGAGGCCGACGCCGAGCGCGCCGGCCGGATCGCACGCAACGCCGGCCGGCTCGGGGTGCCGGGTCTGGCCGTGGTGCACGGTGCGGCTCCCGCGGCGCTGGCCGATCTGTCCCGGCCGGATGCCGTGTTCGTCGGCGGTGGGGCGAGCGCTCCCGGCGTGCTCGACGCCTGCCTCGCCGCCCTGGGAGCAGGTGGGCGGATCGTCATCCACGCCGTGACGTTGGAGACGGAAACCGTTGTGGCTCAGGCGTATCGAGAGCACGGTGGCGAGCTGACCCGCATCTCGGTCGAGACTGCGTCACCGATCGGGGGGTTCACCGGCTGGTCGCCGGCACGCACCGTCACCCAGTGGGCCTGGACAGCGGCGACCTGACGGACCGGGCGGCCCGCTGGGCACCGCCTGACCCTCGCGCGCTCCTGGCATGGCCGGTCAGTCCGCCGCGTCACTCTATCTATATACTGTGTCGCTCGTATATACTGCTGTCATGGGCAAGCATCTGGTGGACATCGACGAGGACACGCTGGGAGCAGCCCGCGCCGAGCTGGGGACCAGCACGATCAAGGACACCGTCAACGAGGCGCTCGCCCGGGCGTCGTCCGAGCGGCGACTGCGTGTCGTCGGGGCGCTCGACGCGCTGGGCGCCGCTGAGCTCGATGACCGAGCAGACGCGTGGCGCTGACCTTCCTCGTCGACACCAGCGTCCTCACCCGCTTGGCGCGCCCACCGGTACGTGAGGTGGTCGAGCCGCTCGCGTTGGCCGGACGCCTCGGAAGACCGCGTATCTGCGACCTGGAGATCGGCTACTCGGCACGCAACGCCGGTGAATGGGACCGTCTCATCGCGGCCCTCGATCTCGCTGTGGGGGTGGACATCTCTGCCGCGCACGTACGCCGGGCGCTTCAGGTCCAGAGACTCCTGGCCGAGCGCAGCCAACGGGGTCGCAAGATCCCCGACCTCTTGGTCGCAGCCGCCGCTGAGGCGGTCGATGTCGCAGTGCTCCACTACGACAGCGACTTCGACATCATCGCGTCCGTCACCGGCCAACGCTGCACGTGGGTCGTCCCACCAGGAAGTATCGACTAGCGGGCCTGGACCGTCGGTCGGTCGACAGCGCTCCGTGACGCCAGGTCGAGGTGCATCCGTCTCCGTCCGGCCCTGCGGACCGCACGTGGTAATACCGGGTTATACTTGGACGATGAAGACCGCCATCTCTGTACCGGACGAGACCTTCGAGCGTGCCTCGCGACGCGCCAGCGACCTGGGGATGAGTCGCTCGGAGTTCTTCGCGCGCGCCGCCCGGCACTATCTCGACGAGCTCGATGTCCAGTCCCTGACCGGCCGGATCGACGCAGCCCTCGAGCACGCCGACCTGCCGGAGGAGTCGTCCGCTGACGCGGTCGCGGCCGGCCACCGCCTGCTCACAGCCACGGACGACGAGTGGTGATCCGTCGGTCCGAGATCTACTGGGCCGACCTCGGGCCAGCATCCGGCAGCCGCCCGGCGAAGCGTCGTCCGGTGCTCGTCATCCAGTCCGACCCGTACAACGACAGCAGGCTGGCGACCGTGCTCGCCGCGGTCGTGACCTCGAACACCGCCCTGGCGACCATGCCCGGCAACGTGTTCCTCCCGGCCACCGCCACGGGACTCCCTCGCGACTCGGTCGTGAACGTCACCGCACTCGTCACGCTGAACAAGACCGACCTCACCGACTGGGCCGGCACGCTCTCGCCGGGTCTCATGCACGACGTCGACGACGGACTGCGCAAAGTCCTCGCTCTCTGACCCCCGGTAGTTCGTCGAGGCGCCAGGTTCATCAGTGCACGGCCATCGCGAACACCGAGGACGTCATCCGGCCCAGAGCTCGTCGACCGGCGCGAGCGAGATCCGGTCGGCGACCTGCTGTGCCTGGTTGCCGGTGTTGAGGAGGACACCGCCGACGAACCGGTCGCCGAGACGGTCCCGGAGGTGGACGAGGCCGCGCGTCGCCGCTGCGGTGAGCATGCTGCCGGCTTTCACCTCGATCGCCGCCACCCGGCCGTCGCGCGCCTCGAGGACGAGGTCGACCTCGACGCCATCGGTCGTCCTGTAGTGGAACGGTTCGGCGTCGACCTCCGACCAGCCGAGCTGCTTGACGACCTCGGTGACGACGAACGTCTCCAGGAGCGGCCCGAACCGCGCCGCGCCCACCGGGTCGGTCGGTCGCAGCCCGTCCACGGTGAGGCCCTGCAGGTGGGCCGCGAGCCCGCTGTCGACGAGGTGCAGCTTCGGTCTCTTGGTGACCTTGCTGGTGAGGTTGGCCGACCAAGCGGGGATGGTGAACGTCAGGTAGACCAGTTCCAGGAGCCGGAGGTACGCCGCGGCCTGGTCCCGTCCGAGGTCGACATCGCGGCCCAGCTCGGCGGCGTTGCGCGTCTGGGCCGTGCTCGCTGCGGCCAGCCGGAGGAATCGCGTGAGCGTGCCCGCGCCGCGCACCGGTGTCACGTCATCCGACACTCGCTCCACGACGAGCCTCGCCAGGTTCGCGAACCACCGGGAGCTCGCCGCGTCGGACAGCTCGACGGCGATCGGGTAGCCGCCGCGCACGACGTCGGCGACAAGCTCATCCCTTGGTGTACCGCGGAGTCGCCGCGCTGGCGGGATGCCGGAGAACAGCCGGTCGGGGAAGGTCGTGGATGGTGACACGAGTTCGGCCTGGGCGAACGGCCAGAGTTGAAGCAGCTCGACCCGACCGGTGAGGTAGTCGGCCAGTTCCGGTACCGCGTCATGACGTGCCGAACCGGCGAGGATGAAACGGCCGGGACGTCGATCGCGGTTCAGCTCGGCCTTGATCACCGCGAGCAGGTCCGGAGCGCGCTGGAACTCGTCGATGACGACCGGTTCGGCCAGGCCGCGCACGAAGACCGACGGGTCCTCACGGGCCAGGCGGCGCACCGCCGGGTCGTCGAGATCGACCGCGGTGCCTCCGGTCGACGCGACGAGCTCGGCCGCGAGCGTGCTCTTGCCCACCGTCCGAGGGCCCGTGATCGCGACGACAGGACTGGCCTGCATCGCCGCCCGGATGGCAGGCAGGATTCGGCGCTCGACCACCTGACCCGACATCACGCCTAGATTTTACCCGACATCTAACCCTCGAGTAACCCGACAACCAGCCCATCGATTCGCGTCCGTCACCGCACGCGCGGCCGATCGCGCCGCGGGTCGTACAGGTGCGACTCGCCGGCCGCGTCGTCCTCGCCGAGTGCACGCCCGACGAGGATGACGGCCGCCTGCCGTAGCCCGGCGTCCTCCACCGCGCCGGCGATGGTCGCCACCGTGCCGCGCAGCACCCGCTCCTCGGGCTGGCTGGCGCGGTACACCACGGCCACCGGGCAGTCGGTGCCATGCGTCGCCTCGAGCTCGGCCATCAGCTCACGCGTGCGGGTGACGGCGAGATGGATGACGAGGGTCGCGCCGGTCGCCGCGAACGCGGCGAGAGTCTCCCCGTCGGGCATCGGCGTCGACCGGGCCTGCGCGCGGGTGAGCACCACCGACTGCGCCACCAGCGGCACGGTGAGCTCGCGCCCGAGCAGGGCGGTCGCGGCGGCGTAGGCGGGCACGCCCGGAGTGACGTCCCACGGCACGCCCGCGCCATCGAGGCGGCGAACCTGTTCCGAGAGTGCGGAGTACACCGACGGGTCACCGGAGGTGAGGCGCACGGCATCCTTGCCAGCACGGTGGGCCGCGACCAGCCGGGCGGTAGTCGAGTCGAGGTCGAGGTGCTGGGTGTCGACCAGCTCGGCGCCCGGGCTGACGTGGGCGAGCACGCCGGAGTCGAGGTAGCTGCCGGGGTACAGCACGACGTCGGCCCGCGCCAGCAACTGAGTGGCCCGCACCGTGAGCAGGTCGGCCGCGCCCGGGCCGGCGCCGACGAAGTGCACGGTCGCCATCCCGCCGC
>JBOFLR010000393.1:0-2361 GCA_051657965.1 Dermatophilaceae bacterium | reverse complement strand
TCGTGGGGTCGGAGGGCAAGGGTCTCTCGCGCCTGGTCCGGGAGACCTGTGACCAGGTGGTGTCGGTCCCGATGAGCTCGGCCGTCGAGTCGCTGAACGCCGGGATCGCCACCGGTGTGACGCTCTACGAGGTCGCTCGCCGGCGACGGCGCTGAGCACGCCTCGCACCCTGCGGCCGATCGTTCCACGGACGCCGCGGCGCCCCTGGTGTCGCGAGGGTGGCCGTCTCCGACGTCGCTGCCGCGAGGTCGGACTCGCCGACCGGGAGAGCGTCGGGTGGGCTGGGCAGAGAGGCTCACCCCGCTGGCTCTCGCCTTCGACCACCGTGGTGTGGAACGCTGGCCGCCGCTGTACGCCCCGGCCGGGGCACCATTCCGGCACCTGCGAAAGAGGTTGACCCCATGTCCGACCACGGTTCGACGCCCCCGCCTCCGCCGCCGGCCGGATCTGGCGACGGCCCCACCCCCTCGCCGTCGGCACCTGGTGACGGTGGGTACGCCTCCGCGCCGCCTCCCGCTTCCTACGCCCCCCCGACACCTCCGCCCTCCGGCGCCTACCAGGCCGCTCCGCCAGTGGCCCCGGGGATGCCGCCTGCCGGCCCTGTCGTGCGCCCGAAGTCGATGGACCTCGCCGTCACCTTGATGCGGGCCGGCGCGGTGCTGTCGCTGGTGTCGCTGCTGACGGTGTTCTTGATCCGCGACGAGATCAGGGCCACGGTCGAGCAGAGCATCGAGGACTCCGGTGAGGTGCCCACCGACACCCTCGTCAACGCCGGGGTGGCCGTCGGCGTCGGCATCGCCGTCGTGGTCAGCCTGCTCGGCGTCGGCCTCTGGCTCTGGATGGCCAGCATGAACGGCAAGGGCCGGTCGTGGGCGCGGATCGTGGCCACGGTGCTGTTCGGCCTCTCGGCGGCGGGCTTCCTCGTCGGCCTGATCCAGCCAGAGCCGGCGTTGCAGCGCGTGCTCGATGTCGTCGGGGTGCTGCTCGGCGCCGTCATCATCGTGTTGCTGTGGCGTAAGGAGTCCTCGGAGTTCTACGCCGCGAGCTCGGCGCCACGGTACTGACCGGCTGATCGCGTGCCTCAGGTGCCGCGTCACTCGACGGGGGGGTGAGGTGCCGGAGCAGGCCGAGGCCCGAAGCCCGGTGCCCGCGCCGTCCGGCGATCGGTCGAGGCGCCGGGTCGTCGACAGATACGGATGCCGAAACGCTCGCCCACGAGCGCCTCGGTGTGGAACGCTAGCCGCCGCCGGTACGCCCCGGCCGGGCCCTGCCGGGCCTCGTGACGATTCGCAGAGAGGGAACGCATGTCTGACTACGGCTCGACGCCCCCGCCCCCGCCTCCGGGCTCCGGTGGCGGCGGCTACGCCGCGCCCCCGCCGCCCGGCGGGGGAATGGGCGGCCCGGTGGACCACCCGAAGGGGATGACGGTCCTCATCCTCGGCATCCTCGGCCTCGTGTGCTGCGGGTTCCTCGCGATCCCGGCCTTCATCATGGGCAACAACGCGCTCAAGGAGATCGACGCGAGCCCCGGACGCTACGGCAACCGGCAGATCGTGCAGATCGGGCGGATCCTCGGGATCATCGGCATGGTCTTCCTCGTGCTGAGCCTCATCTGGATCTTCTTCCTCGGAGGCCTTGCGGTCCTCTCGGGCGACACCACCACCAGCGGCTCACTGTGACATGAGCACGATGCGGCAGGAGACGACGCCCACCACCACCCCCACGGGGCCGCGGTGGCGTCGTCTCCTGCCGCACGCCGCGGTGGCGCTGCCCGCCGCCGCCGCGACGGTCTATGTGTGGGCGCGCACGCCCTACGAGCCGGGCGGCTACCCGGTCTGCCTGTCGTACTCCCTGGCCGGTGTCTACTGTCCCGGCTGCGGGTTGCTCCGGGCCGCTCACGACCTGACCCATCTCGACGTCGCCGGCGCGGTCGAGCGCAACCCGATCGCCATCCCGCTCTTCGCCGCGATGGTGCTGCTGTTCGCGTTCTGGGTCCGCGCGTCCTGGGAGGGTCGGCCGCTGCGCTGGCGGGTGCCCAGCTGGCTGCCGGCAGCCATCGGGGTCGCTCTGGTCCTGTTCACCGTGGCGCGCAACGTGCCCGGCTGGACCTTCATGTCACCGGCCTGAGCCCACCGACCCTGCCCGTCGCCCGTCGGCCGATGACGTCCGCCTCGACCGGTCCTGAAGCACGATCGTGCCCGATCTGCTCGGTCTCCTCACTTGCGACCGCTGCGGTTTCTCGACGTCTCGCCCCGACGTCATCCGTCGACGACGGCCCGGCACCCACGAGGGGCCGGGCCGTCATCCGGGCGAGGTCGGTCAGGCCGGCTTCTTCTTGGGGACGACGATCACGGTCGAGCT
>JBOFLR010000392.1:0-2781 GCA_051657965.1 Dermatophilaceae bacterium | reverse complement strand
GGATCCCTCGACTGCGACGGCCCGAGAAGCCGGTTCGTCAGGGTCGAGGCGAGGCTGTGGGATGGCGCCGGTACTGTCACCGCCTACGCGCAACTGAAGGGGCCTGGGACGATCAAGAAGACCGTGCTCACCCGGCGGGGCAGTGGCTTCTTCGAACCTGCGGTGTCGAACATCCTGAACACCTGGGGCAGCGTGTTTCGCGGATGCGGCCGGTTCACCGTGAGCGGCGAGATCCGGACGTTCTGCACTCCGTGGACTCGTATGCCCAAGTAGGTAACAGCCACCCGACGCGTGACGCGATTCCCCTGCCCTGCCGCAGCAGGGGCGCGTCACGCATCGAAGAGCTGTGTGCCCCAGTCGTCATCCGGTCCCAGGCCGGGCGGGCAGGCGAACAGGGCCGAGCCGGTGTGCTCGATGTACTCGTTGAGCACATCGGCCCGGGCCAGGGCACGCTGCATCGGCACGAACTGGCGGTGCGCGTCGCGGACGAACGCGAGGAAGAACAGCCCGGCGTCGAGGTGCCCCTGCCCGTCGCTGCCGTCGGTGAAGTTGTAGCCGCGGCGCAGGATGCGCACGCCGTCGAGGGTGCTCGAGTGCGCCAGCCGCACGTGCGCGACTGCCGGGATGCGCGGCTCGCCGTCGGTGCCGAGCGCGGCGAAGTCGGGCTCGTCGAACTCACCTCGCTGCCCGAGCGGCGCGCCGACCTTCTTGTCCCGGCCGAAGATCTGCTCCTGCTCCATGAGCGGCGTGCGGTCCCACAGCTCGATCTGCATCCGGATCCGCCGCGCCACGAGGTAGGAGCCGCCGGCCATCCAGGACGACGGGCCGCGCACGTCATCCGGCGCCACCCAGACGTGCTCGTCGAGTGCGCCGGTCTCCTCGGCGGTGATGTTCGCCGTGCCGTCCTTGAAGCCGAACAGGTTTCGCGGCGTCGTCTGGGCGCGCGACGTCGACGCCGTGCGGCCGAACCCGAGCTGGCTCCACCGCACCGAGACCGTGCCGAACCCCATCCGGATGAGGTTGCGCACGGCGTGCACCGCCACCTGCGGGTCGTCGGCACACGCCTGGATGCAGAGGTCGCCGCCGGAGCGGGCCGGGTCGAGGTCGTCGCCGGCGAACGCGGGCAGGTCGCGCAGCGCCGCCGGCCGCCGCCCGGCCAGGCCGAACCGCCCGTCGAAGAGCGACGGACCGTAGCCGACGGTGACGGTGAGGTGGCCGGGCGCGAGGTCGAGCGCCTCACCGGTGTCCTCGGGCACCCGCCACGGACCGCCGCCGACGGTGCCTCCGGGGGCTGCCTCGGCGCCGTACGTCATCCGCTCGGCCGCCCGGGTCCACCGGGTGAGCAGGCCGCGCAGCTCGGCGGGATCCTCGGTGACGACGTCGAGCGCCACGAAGTGCAGCCGGTCCTGGGCGGGCGTGGTGATGCCCGCCTGGTGGGTTCCGCGGAACGGCACGGTCCCGTCGGATGCCGCTGCGCCGCTTGCCCTTTCGCCGGATGCCGCCGTGCCGGATGCCGCGCCCGCCTCCGCGGGCCGCGCCGCGTAGGCCATGCCCGCCGCCGCGGTGGCCAGCGCGGTGCCCGCGCCGGTGGCGAGGACTGCCCGGCGGGTGGACCCAGTGCCGTCGGCCTTCGTCATCCCACTCCCTCGGCCTTCGTCATCCCACTCCCTCGGTCACGACTGCTGCCGCCTGCTCACTTCGCCTCGTCGACCAGGCCGGCCACGGTCGAGACCGGCTCGGCGTAGGCGTCGAGGGCGTCGGAGAGCGCCTTGATCTCGGCCGGCGTCAGCTCGGTGTAGAGCTTGAACCCGTCGCCCTTGCGGTGCGTCTCGAGCAGGGCGACCAGGGCGTCGCCGCGCTCGTCGATGGTGGCCACGAGGGCGGGGTCGGCCTGCTCGAGGAACGGCCGCAGCGCCTGGATCGCGGCCTTGGAGCCCTCGACGTTGGCCTCGAAGTCCCACAGGTCGGTGTGGCTGTACCGCTCCTCCTCACCGGTGATCTTGCCGGTGGCGATCTCGTCCAGCAGCGCCTTCGACCCGTTGGCCAGCTGCAGCGGGTTGAGCTCGACGGTGCGCACCTTGGACTCGAGGTCGGTGACGTCGACGAGCAGCCGGTCGGCCATCGTCTTGGTCTCGGCGGTGATGCCGGCGCCCCAGAGGTCCTTCTCGATGCGGTGGTATCCGGTGAACTCCATGCCCTCCTCGACCACCTCGGCGCGCCCGTCGATCTTGGGGTCGAGGTCGCCGAACGACTCGGCCACCGGCTCGATCCGCTCCCAGTACGAGCGCGCCGTCGGGTACAGCGCCTTCGCCTCGGCCGCCTTGCCGGCCTTGACCAGGGCGACGAACTCCTCGGTACGGGTGAGGAACGCCTCGGCCTGGCTGCGCGAGTAGCGCTCGTACTCCTCGACGGCCGTGGCCAGCTGCTCGTTGCCGGTCTTCGGGGCGGCCGACTGGCCGGTCACGGTGAACGCGGCCCGGATGCCGTCACCCACCATCCCCGGCTTGCAGGCGGTCTCGTACTTCCCGGGCTCGGAGATCTCGACGAGGAAGTCGCGCGAGAGCCCGGGACCGATGTTCTCGACCTCGCCCATGATCCGGTCGCCCTCGGCGTAGACGTAGAACTCGTTGACCTTGGTGCCGGTGTTGGTCACGGTGAACTTCACGGTTCCGACGGGTGCCTCGGCCCGGTCCACCGCACACTCGGTGTCGGATGCCGTGACGGCGATCGGCCCGTCCCCGCCACCGGACTCGGTGCTCTCGCCCGACCCGCAGGCGGCGA
>JBOFLR010000391.1:0-2798 GCA_051657965.1 Dermatophilaceae bacterium | reverse complement strand
CCCTGGACCTGCAGGGCATACCGGCCGAGCTCGCCGGGCGGGTGCGTCACATCTCCACCCGGCTCGACGAGCTGGTGCCGCCGCTGCTGGGCGAGGAGGCGCTGGCCGCCGCTCGGCTGCTGCTCACCCGGGCGATCGTCGCCGAGCGCGGCGTGCTCGCCCGCAGTGACCGGGACGACATCGCCGCGGGCGCCGTCATCCTCGCCGTCGGCAAGGCCAACGACCTCGTCGGCAGCGGTCGGCCGGTGCGGCCCCAGGCGGTCCAGGAGGTCTGTGGGCTCCGGTCGGTGCCGAACGAGCGGGCCCGCGCCTTCGCGCATGCCGTCAACGGCGGGTCCTGGGTCTCGAGCCAGGCCGCGTGGACGTTCTCGCCGCAGCCCGACGTCTATCCGCTCGGCAGCCCGGACCTCCTCCTCGCACGGTTCCGGCTGCACCTCATCGGTCTCCGTGAGGCGGCGCTCCGGCTGCGCGCCGTGACCCCTCGGGCCGGATGACGGGCGCCCGCCTACCGTGGTGCCGTGCCGGCATCCCCTCATCGCCATGACCCGTCGGGCACCGACCTGCCCTCACCGGCCGAGCTGCTCGACGCCGTCCATGTCGTGGCCATCCCGATGCGGGTGCCGTTCCGTGGCACGTCCGTGCGCGAGGTCGTGCTCGTCGAGGGGCCCGCCGGGTGGGGTGAGTTCGCGCCGTTCCCGGAGTACGGCGTCGCCGAGGCGTCGCGGTGGCTCGCGGCCGGGATCGAGTCGGCGTGGATCGGCTGGCCGGATCCGGTGCGCCACGAGATCCCGGTCAACGCCACCGTCCCTGCGGTCCCCGCCAGCCAGGTGCCCGAGGTGCTGGCGCGGTTCCCGGGGTGCACCACGGTCAAGGTCAAGGTCGCCCAGCACGGTGAGTCGCTCGCCGACGACGTCGACCGGGTGGCCGCCGTGCGTGACCTGCTCGGCGGGTCGGGCCGGATCCGGGTCGACGCCAACGGGGCCTGGTCCCTCGCCGACGCCCGCGGCGCACTCGCCCGGCTCGCCCCCTTCGGCCTGGAGTACGCCGAACAACCCTGTGCCGCAGTCGAAGAACTCCGCGACCTCCGCATCGCCCTGGCTCGCGACGGGGTCGACGTGCCGGTCGCCGCCGACGAGTCGATCCGCCGGGCTGGCGACCCGCTACGGGTTCGCCGCCTCGACGCCGCCGATCTCATCGTCGTCAAGGTGGCTCCGCTCGGCGGGGTGCGGTCCGCGCTGCGGGTGATCGAGGAGTGCGGGCTTCCCGCTGTGGTCTCCTCCGCACTCGACACGAGTGTCGGCATCGCCGCCGGGGTCGCGTTGGCCGCAGCGATGCCGACGCTCGAGCACGCCTGCGGTCTCGGCACGGTGGCACTCCTCGCAGGCGACGTCGCGTCATCCCCGCTCCTCCCGGATGACGGCCACCTCGCGGTCCGTGCGGTCGACGCCGATCCCGACCTGCTCCGGCGCTGGGCAGCGCCACCGGCCCGAGTGCGGTGGTGGCGCGAGCGGCTGACTGCCGCCCACGCCCACCTCACGGACATCGATGCGGACGAGTGAGCCGACACGGACGAGTGGCCCGACGCGGACGAGTGAACCGTCACGGACAAGTGAGCCGACACGGACGAGTGGCCCGGATGGCGAGCCGGAGTGACTCCCCACGGTGACCGGATGGATGATCGTGGCCATGTCCAGCCTCCCGCTCGACCTCGCGAACACCCCCATTCCTTGACGACGATGGCGACCGTGCCGCATCCACTCGCCGTTCGCTGGGCCTGGCTGTTCCTCGACACTCCTGCTGCGGATGCCGACCGGTCGTGGCGGTTCTGGTCCGCCGTCACGGGCTGGGCTCTCTCGCCCACCCGCGGGGAGCACGACGAGTTCGCGACCCTGCTGCCCTCTCACGGTGACGCCTGGATGAAGCTGCAGGCGGTCACCGACGGGGCGGGCGGCATCCACCTGGATCTCGACGTCGACCACGTCCGGCCCGCCGCAGCGTTTGCGGAGTCGTTGGGCGCCAGCAGGATCGGTGCCATCGAGGACACGGTCGTCATCCTCCGCTCACCTGGCGGGCTGGTGTTCTGCCTCACCACCTGGCAGGGCGCGGCTCGGCAGGTGCGTGACGGCGCGGTGGAGCTGCCCGATCAGGTGTGCCTCGACATCCCCGGTGCGCGGTACGACACCGAGGCCGCCTTCTGGAGCGGTCTGACCGGATGGCGGCTGCGCGCCGGCCGGCTGCCGGAGTTCTCGTACCTCAAGCGCCCGCCCGGCATCCCGTTCCGGATGCTGCTCCAGCGGCTCGGCCAGCAGGACGGCGAAGTCCGCGCCCATCCCGACCTCGCCTGCGCCGACCGCGCCGCCAGCACCGTGCGGCACGTCGCGGCGGGTGCTCGCGTCTTGGGCGAGGGTGACGGGTGGACGGTCATGGCCGATCCCGTCGGGCGGGTCTACTGCCTCACCGACCGCAGCCCGACCGACCCGCCCGGTACAGCTCTGGGGTAGTGATGGCTGTGCAAACCACTCCGGTGCCGACACCCGGAGGTCTTGGCTAGTCCTGAGTACGGACATCGCCGCGTCGTCCTGGTTACTGGCGATACACGTCCCGGCGGTGCCCGAGAGTGACCACGACCACGAGAAGCACGTCGTCGTGGATCGTGTAGATGACGCGGTAGTCGCCGACGCGCACCCTGAAGCCGTCACGCCCTCGGAGTGGGCGTGAGGCCGGCGGGCGCGGATCCTCGCCGAGCAACGAGATGACGCCCTGGATGCGCTTCTGCTGGGTCCGGTCGACCTTGCGCA
>JBOFLR010000390.1:0-4152 GCA_051657965.1 Dermatophilaceae bacterium | reverse complement strand
GCGCGCGCGTCGCTGTGGTGGTCCCGCCGCGGCGGCGCCGCACCGGTCGCTCCCGCCCCGAGCGGAGTGCTGCCGCCCACCGCGGACGTGCTCGTCGTCGGTGGCGGACTGACCGGGCTCTGCACCGCGGTACTGCTCGGACGCGCCGGGTTGCGACCGGTTCTGGTGGAGGCGCGCGCACTCGGCGCCGGCACCACCGGGCACTCCACCGCCAAGCTCAGCCTGCTCCAGGGCGAGGTGTACTCGCGGATGCGGAAGCACGCCGGCGACGAGGTGCTGTCGGCGTACGTGGCCGGGAGCCGGGTCGGGCAGCAGTGGCTCGTCGAGCTGGCCCGCAGCCGTGGCGTCGACGTGACCGAGCGCGACGCGTTCACGTACGCGGTCGACGAGCAGGGCGCCCGCACCGTCGAGGAGGAGGCCGACGCCGCACGGACGGCCGGCCTGACCGTCACCGACGACGGCGGCGACCTGCCGTTCCCGGTACGGCGCGGCATCCGGCTGGCGAGTCAGTTCCAGGTGGACCCGCTCGACCTCGTCGACGCGCTGCGTGCCGAGCTCGACGCCCTGGGCGCCACGGTGGTCGAGGGTGTGCGGGTCACCGGCGCCTCGCTGCGGCCGCCGTACCGAGTCGAGACCACGGCCGGCGACATCCGGGCCGGGCACGTCGTCCTCGCTACGCAGACACCGATATTCGACCGCACCGCCCACTTCGCCCGGCTCCGTGCCCAGCGCTCCTACGCCCTGGCGTACCGCGTGCCGGACGACGTGCCGGTACCGGAGTCGATGTCGCTCTCGGTCGGGTCGCTCAGCCGCTCGCTGCGCACCTCCGACGACCGCGACGGCGGGAGGCTGCTCCTCGTGGGCGGCGAGGGGCACGAGGTAGGCCGGGCGTCATCCCCGGCGGAGCACGAGCACCGGCTCGACGCGTGGACCCACGAGTGGTTCCCCGGCGCCGAGCAGGTGGCCTCGTGGTCGGCGCAGGACTACTCCCCGGTGCGCGGGTACCCCTACATCGGAGCGGTTCCGGCCACCGACGGTCGGCTGCTCGTGGCCACCGGCTACGCCAAGTGGGGGATGACGGGCGCGCCCGCGGCGGCCCACCTCCTCACCGGTCTGATCACCCGGCAGGTGCCGGGCTGGGCCGAACCCCTGCTGCGCGAGCGGCCGGTACCCCGGTCTCTCGTCGAGGCTCTGACCCACAACGCGAGCGTCGGTGCGCACCTCGTCGGCGACCGGGTACGCACGGTGCGACCATCGGCCGACCGGCCACCGGCCGAGGGCACCGGCCGGGTCGAGGGCGGCCCGCTCGGACCGACCGCGGTCTCGACGGTCGAGGGCCGCACCTGCCGGGTCAGTGCGGTCTGCCCGCACCTCGGTGGCGTACTCGCCTGGAACGACGCCGAGAAGAGCTGGGACTGCCCCTTGCACGGGTCGCGTTTCGCGGCCGACGGACAGGTGCTCGAAGGCCCGGCGACGACCGGCCTGACCGCTCGGGACGACTGACCGGCACCGCGTCGTCAGAAGCGGGGTCGCCGGTGGTGCTGCGCCCCAGCGGCAGGCACCACCGCCAGGCACCACCGGCGACGCAGCACTACCGGTGGCGTGACACCAGCGAGGGCGTCGCCACCACCGACGGCATGGCACCACTGACGCGGGGACGAGGAGGAGGACGACGGCGTGATGACCGGACTGCATCGCGCCGACATCCGGGTGACCGGCCGTGATGCGGTGCGTGCCGCGCTGCTCAGCTCGTACGACATCGTCGTCAGGCTCGAGCCGACGCCGGCAGCACCCGCGGCGTCGCTGACGTTCGCGACCCGCACCGCCCGGAGCGACGGCCTGAGCGTCGACCGATTTCGCCTGGGTGGTTCGGGAACAGCCGACACCAGACACGCACTGCACGCAGGGGACTCGTCATCCGGTCGGTCCGGTGCGGAGCCCGCGCTGGCAGCCTGCGTGATGCACCGGGGCCATGTGCGGTTCGACCCCCGTGGCGGGGCGCCGGTCCGGTCCGGTCCGGCAGCGCGCTTCGGCCCCGGCGAGGTCTTCCGATACCCCGACGGTGGCTTCCAGGCCGGATGGGATGACGTCACGGCCGACCTGGTCCGCGTGCCGATGCCGCTCGTGCGGCGGTACGTCGAGGAGATCACCGGCGACGTGCCGGTCGGGTTCCGCTTCCTCTCGATATCACCGGTCACCGCCGCCGAGGCGCAGCTGTGGCGAGCGACGACCGCACTGGTCGCCGACCAGCTGATGCGGCCTGGCGGCCCGGCCGAGCAACCCCTCGTGCGGGAGGCGATGACGCGCACCGTCGTGACGGCCGCGGTGAGCGTGTTCGCCACGCCGGCCGCCGACGACCACCTGCGGCCCGGCCCCGGCGTGGTCGGCTCCGACACCTACCGCCGGGCCATGGCCTGGATCGACGAACACTGCGCCGAGCCGATCACCCCGGCCGATGTCGCCGCCGCGACGGGCACGAGCGCCCGGGACCTCGCGGCGGTCTTCCGCCGCCGCCGAGGCACCGGCCTGACCGGCTACGTGCGATGGGCTCGGCTGGCCGCCGCGCGCGATGCACTGCGTCGCGCACCCGGCGGGGTGGAGGCACCGGTGCTGGTCGCTCAGGTGGGCGCCCGGTTAGGGTTCGTCGACCTCGCCGAGTTCGAACGGGCCTATCGCCGGCGGTTCGGGAACGACCCCGCAGATGACGTGCCGAGCTGAACCGCGTGGATCCAGGGCGGTCGGTGGACGAGAAACGGGCGAGGGCCGAGGATGGCACACCGGCCGTGCAGACCGCGCGCGGCCAGGAGGGAGGCGGGTCGATGCTGCGGCGTAGTTCGCTCTCCGCGACCGGGTTCGGTGAGGTACGCGCCCTGGTCGAGACGCGCTACGACGTGGTCGCCTCGTTCTCGCCGGCCGCTGGCGCGCACGAGCCGCACGTCTCCGTGTCCTCCGTGGTCAGCCCGGAGCTGAGTGTCGACACGTACCGGATGACGTCGGTGGGCGGGATGACCTTGGGCCCGTTCCCCGGGATGCTCGCCACGATGACCGTGCACTCCGGGGCCGTCGCCGTCGACGGAGGGCCGCTCGGCCACGCGACGGCGGTGGCCGGGGAGTCGTGCCTGATGCCGCTCGACGGCTCGTACGCGGTGTCGTGGTACGAGCTCGCCGCCGACATCGTGCTGCTGCCGCTCGCTCGCCTGCTCCCGATGGCCGAGAAGCTCACCGGCCGGCCGGCATCCGAGGTGCACTTCACCTCGGCCGAGCCGGCCTCGGTCGCGTTGGCCGGTCTGTGGCGGGCCACCGCGCAGATGCTCCTCGCCCAGCTCGGCCGCCCGGGCGGCCCGGCCGAGCAGCAGCCGGTGCGTGAGTCGCTGCTCCGCACCGCGGTCACGGCCGCGCTCAGCGTCTACCCCAACACCGCTGTCGAAGCGGCCGGGGCGGCACCGGGCGAAGCGGCGACGACGGCGTACCGCCGCGCCGTCGACTGGATCGATGTCCATGCCGCCGATCACGTCGGCGTGGACGAGATGGCACGGGCGGCCGGTGCGGCGACCCACGACCTCGACGCGGTGTTCCGGGTGCGGCGGGGGGTCGGGCCGATGACCTACCTCGCGCAGGTGCGGCTCGACCGGGTACGCGCCGAGCTGCTCGCCGCACCCGCACCAGGGCGCCCGGCGGAGCTGGTCGAGCAGGTCGCCGGGCGCTGGCGCTTCGACGATCTCGCGCAGTTCGCCGCCGCGTACCGCGACCGGTTCGGCCACGCCCCCGACCGAGACGCCCTCGCCGGCTGAGTCACGGCGCTCGGCCTCGTCGGCGCGCAACTCGCTGCCCAGCTCGCACAGGCACCATCACGAACACGGCACTGCTCGCCCCTGCCCGGCGAGCGGCCGGTCGTCGGGTTGTGCGACAGTGGACGGGCACGGTGCAATAGCGCCGATGAAGCGGACCCGGCAGCCACCCGGACGGTTGGTGAGCCGGGTCTCGCGCGTCTGGGGCGTGTCGCGAGAGTTTCCCGGTCCGGGGCCTCGTGACGTTATGACGCCGGCTACGACGCCGAAGTCGTTGTGCTCGACCCGGTTTCCGCGTCGTAGCCGGCGTCACAGGAGCCCATCGAGGACGCGGACCGTCTTTCGCAACAGGGCCTAGTACTCC
>JBOFLR010000389.1:0-19117 GCA_051657965.1 Dermatophilaceae bacterium | reverse complement strand
TCGTGCTCGCGATCCTCACCGCGGTCGTGTTGGTCGCCACGACGCTGCTGCGGGCACGGCTGTTCGCCGTCGCCAACGACGAGGAGTACGCGCGCAGTGTCGGGCTGCCGGTCCGGGTCTACAACATCGTCCTCGCGGTGCTCACCGCCACCACCGTCGTGGTGTCGATGCGGGTCGTCGGGCTGCTGCTCATCAGCGCGTTGATGATCCTCCCGAACGCCACCGCGCAGCTACTCGGCCGCAGCTTCCGCGGCGCCCTGCGCTGGGCGGTCGTACTCGGCGTGGCCTCGGCGGTGGGCGGCGTGCTCGTGTCGTACCAGGCCGAGACGCCGTCGGGCGGGACGATCGTGCTGCTCGCGATCGCCGCTTTCGTCGTGGTCACCGTCGGTGCCGCGGTGGTCGCCCGGCTCGGCCGTGCCGTGCACGCCAGTTCCGAGGGCCACGACGACCACGAGCACGGCGCCGACTGCGGGCACCCTGCCATGACGCACGAGGACCACGTCGACTATCTTCACGACGGTCATCGGCACGCCGTGCACCAAGGGCACTACGACGAGCACGGTGACCATCGGCACCCGGAGATGGAGACGCGATGACGAGCGAGGTCCGCACCGAACGACGCCCGACCCGCCAGCGCGCCGCACTCGCCGACGCCCTCACCGGCAGGGGGGAGTTCCGGTCGGCCCAGGAGATCCACGCCGAGCTCGCCGCCGCCGGCACCCGGGTCGGTCTGGCGACGGTGTACCGCAACCTCCAGGCCATGGCCGCGGACGGCGACCTCGACGTCATCCGCACGGCCGACGGCGAGGCCGTCTACCGCGCGTGCTCGACCAGTCACCACCATCACCACATCGTCTGCCGCTCGTGCGGCCTGACCGTCGAGGTCACCGGCGACGCCGTCGAGCGGTGGGCCTCGGCGGTCGCCTCGGAGCACGGGTTCGCCGAGGTGCGGCACACGATCGAGATCGACGGGCTCTGCGCCCGATGCCGCGCGCGGCGGGGCTGATCCGCTACTCGTAGGGGTTCTCCGGGATGCCGACCGGCCGGAGGTCGTCGACGACGAGCACCGGCAGGGAGTTCGCTCCGGCGACGCGCTGGGCATTCGCGTCGAAGGTGCCGGTGACCTCGACCCACTCGTCGGTGCCGACCTCCGGGGCGTTCTGCACGGCCACCTTGATCGCGAACCCGTCGGCGG
The DNA here is from genome assembly GCA_051657965.1 of Dermatophilaceae bacterium. Lineage (GTDB taxonomy): Bacteria > Actinomycetota > Actinomycetes > Actinomycetales > Dermatophilaceae > JBOFLG01. Next base: position 17,922 of record JBOFLR010000389.1, on the reverse strand, counting down.
CGCAGCAGTTGAGTGCCATCCGGGTCAGGACCCACCGGCCGCCCTCACCGGGCGACGAGAACCCGATGAGCCGCACCGACCGGCCGGTCAGCGACGTCGGGTCGTAGAGCGCCCGCGCCGAGTACTCCCCCAGCCCGATCTCCGCCGGATCGCCCGGGGGCAACGGACCGAAGTCCCCCGCATTCGACTCGGCGACGATGCCGTCGTCCTGCTGCGCTGCATACGAGCCGAGCGGTGGCGGCACGACCACACCGAGCATGAGGAACGGGATGACGAGCAGCCATCCCACGCGCGGACCGTGCAACCCATGGCCGTGCCCGCCCGCCTGGTCGGCCACCTCCTCCAGAGGCCGCGACGCCTGCCGGCGGCGCTCCTCGACGAGGAACCCGTACAACCCGAGGCAGATGAGCAGGACCGCCGCCACGATGAGCGGGATACGCAGCGCGGGCTTGACGAAGTTGAGGAACAGGCCGTTGACGGCGGCGGTCGCGGAGGTGACCCCCACGACGAGGACGACACCGTTCTGGGTCGCACGTCTCACAGCAGCACCGTCCCGACGAGTAGGGCCGACCCGACGGCGACGACGAAGGTCAGCGGAGCGAAGATCGACGCGAACTTCCGGCCGAACGTGCCGGCCTGCATCGCGAACAGCTTCACGTCGATGGCCGGCCCGACCACCATGAAGGCCAGCTGAGCCGTCCGGGGGAACTGGCTCATGCTCGCCGCCACGAACGCGTCGGCCTCGGAGCAGATAGCGACGACGACGGCGAACACGGCCAACACGAGTACCGACACCAGGAGGTTACCGGCGAGGGTGTCGACCCACTCCCTCGGTACGAGCACGTTGACGGAGGCGGCGACGGCAGAGCCGAGCACGAGGAACCCGCCCGCGTGCAGGAGGTCATGGCGGGCCTCGGACACGAAGGCGGCGAGTCGGCCGTCCCCGGTGTCACGGCGCCGGTGCGGCATCGAGATCAGCCCGTCCTTGCCGAGGGCGAGCCAGATCCAGCCCATGAGCACCGCGGTGAGCAACGAGGCGCCGAAGCGGGCACCGACCATCTCCCACGCGCCGTTGAACGCGACCGCGGTCGACACCAGGACGATCGGGTTGATCGCGGGCGCGGCCAGGAGGAACGTCAGCGCGACGGCGGGCTTGATGCCGCGCGCGACCAGCGAGCCCGCGATGGGTACCGACGCGCACTCGCACCCCGGCAGCACCACGCCCGACAGCCCGGCCACCGGAACCGCCGCGGCCGAGCGCTTCGGCAGCCAGCGGCTCAGGGCGTCGGCCGGGACCAGCACCGCGATGGCCGACGAGAGCACCACGCCCATGACGAGGAACGGCAGGGACTGCAGCCCGATCGACACGAACACGGTGAGCCAGGTGGCGAGCGCGGGATACGCGTCGACGAGGTCGCTGATCCGGGGGCGGAGGAAGATGAGCGCCACCATGACGACCGTGAGACCGATCATCGCCCAGTCGCCGAGACCACCTCGACGGTCGTCGTCGCGGTGGTCTCCCACGACCGGCTGCACCGATCCATGCCGGGGCTCGTGCTCGGTCGTCGACGTCACGGGAGACGAGACTAGGCGAGGTGCTCGTGCCTGGCGAGCGTGAACGCCCAAACGAGTCAGAAAGCCGCGACCGTGGGCGGCTGCCGCTGCGGCCGACTGAGCGCGCGGAGCACGGCGGTCACCCCGTGCCGCGTCGCCGCGACCGAGGCGAGCAGGGCGAGCACCGCGTCGGCGCTCTCGCGGGGGAACTCCGGTGGATCGACCCCGATGCTGGCCGCGAGGTCGTCGGAGTGCACGAGCACCTCCATCGCCCGCGTGAGCACGAAGTCGCGGGCCGGCAGTGCCCACCCCTGCCACGGCACCAGCACCCGGTCGGGCGTGCGCGTGCCCTCGAGCACGGGGCCGATGACGCCCGGAAGTGCGTCCAGGTCGGTCCTCACCTGGGCGGCCAGCCGCTCCGGCCCGCCGGCCGTCGCCTGCTCCTCCGCCACGTCACGGATGCCGACGTTCACCTCGTCGTCGGGTGCCGTCGAGACCCAGTCGGCGCGTCGGTAGTGACCGAGCACGTCGACCGCCTCGACGCCGTCGCCGGCGGGTGCTGCGCCCACCAGGCGCACGACGTTCGCCGTCTGACCGGCGAGGTGGTGCGCGAGCGCGCCCACCGTCATCCCCGCACAGGCACTCTCCTGATCCCAGCGCTCGGCGACCCGGGGGTGGAGCAGCAGCTGGGCCGCGGTGTGCGCGACGGCGGGGTACTGCTCGACGACGATGACCGGAACGTCCACGGGTGACGAACCTACCGGGGCGTCGCCGAGTCGTCGGGGGTGTCGACCGCACCTCCGTAGCGCCGCTCGCGGTCGACGTAGGTCTGCACCGCCGCCCAGAGGTCGCGGCGGTCGTAGTCGGGCCAGAGCCGGTCCTGGAAGACCAGCTCGGCGTAGGCGCTCTGCCAGAGCAGGAAGTTGCTCGTGCGCTGCTCCCCCGAGCTGCGCACGAACAGGTCGACGTCGGGCATGTCGGGCTCGGCGAGATACCGGGCCACGGTGCGCTCGTCGACGCGGCCCGGTCGGAGCCGCCCGCGGGCGACGTCCTCGGCCAGCCGCTGCACGGCATCCCCGATCTCCGCGCGACCGCCGTAGTTGACGCAGAAGTACAGCGTGAGCCCGGTGTTGGGCGCGGTCAGCTCCTGGGCGGTCTCGAGTTCGCGGATGACCGAGCCCCACAGCCGCGGCCGCCGGCCGACCCAGCGCATCCGCACCCCCCAGGAGTGCAGCTGGTCGCGGCGACGGCGGATGACGTCGCGGTTGAAGCCCATGAGGAAGCGCACCTCGTCGGGGCTGCGCCTCCAGTTCTCCGTGGAGAACGCGTACGCCGACAGGTGGGTGACCCCGATGTCGATCGCCCCGGCGACGACGTCGAGCAGCGCCGCCTCCCCGGCCTCGTGACCCGCCGTGCGCGGCAGGCCGCGCTGGTTGGCCCAGCGCCCGTTGCCGTCCATGACCACGGCGACGTGCCGCGGCATCCGATCGGCGGGGATGACGGGCGGCCGGGCCCCGCTCGGGTGGGCGAACGGGCGCTCGTACGGTGTCGGCGTGCTCACCGCTGCACCAGTCGGAGGCTGCGGATGCCGCGTTCGAGATGCCACTGGAGGAAGGCGGCGGTGAGCCCGCTGCCTTCCCGCCGGTGGCGCGGGTCGCTGGCATCGGCGAGCGCCCAGTCGCCGGCGAGGAGCGCAGCGAGGAGCAGGAGGGTCTCGGGCGCCGGCGCGGCGGAGCCCGGCGGGCGACACGACGGGCAGACGGCCCCACCGGCGACGACGTGGAACGCCCGGTGCGGGCCGGTGGCGCCGCACTTGGCGCAGTCGGCGAAGCTCGGCGCCCAGCCGGCGACGGCGAGCGCGCGCAGCAGGTAGGCGTCGAGTACGAGGCCCGGGTCGTGCTCGGACCCGGCGAGCGAGCGCAGCGCACCGGCGAGCAGCAGGTACTGCTGGAGGGCCGGTTCGCGCTCCTCGGTGAGCCGGTCGGCGGTCTCGAGCACCGCCGTCGCGGCGGTCCAGGAACCGTAGTCGCGGGCGATCGGCTCGCCCCACGGGTGCAGGGTCTCGACCTGAGTCACGGTGTCGAGGCTGCGACCTTCGTAGCACTGCACGTCGATGTGCATCGCCGGCTCCAGGCGGGCGCCGAACCGCGACGTCGTACGCCGCACCCCCTTGCCCACGGCCCGCATCTTGCCGAGCCGCCGGGTGAGCAGGGTGACGATGCGGTCGGCCTCACCCAGCTTGTGGGTGCGCAGGACGATTGCCTCGTCGCGGTAGAGCGGCACCGGGCCATTGTCGCTTGCTCCTCCTCCGCCACCGCGCAGGCCTGGCCGGTCTCGTCGGGCGAACGTGGGTGAACATCGTCGTCAGCGCGGCGATATTCACCCACGTTCGTCGGGAGTCGGAGACGGGTCGAGCACGTGATGGGTCCACAGCTGGATGACGGCCAGCGACCGGTATGGCCGCCACGCGTCCGCGAGACGGTCCGCTTCCATCGCAGTGGCGCCGAGCGCGCGGCGGACCGCGAGGTCGCCCGGGAGGAACACGTCGGGATGACGCGCGCACCGGAGAGCCACGAGGTCGGCGGTCCACGGGCCGACCCCGGGCAGGGCCAGCAGATCGGCCCGGGCGGCGCGATCGGTGAGGTGGAGGCCGTCGGCGACCGCGCGGGCGAGCGCGACGACGGTGCGGGCCCGAGCGCCGGTGAGGCCGACCGCGGTGCGGAGGGCGGCGTCATCCGCACTCGCGAGGATGTCGGCGGTCGGGAAGACGCGACGGATGCCGTGCGGCTCGCCGTACGCGTCGACGAGCCGGCCGGCGAAGCGGCGCGCGGCGGCGACCGACACCTGCTGGCCGAGGACCACGAACACCGCGGTCTCGAACGGGTCGCTCGTCCCGGGCACGCGGATGTGTGGCCTGGCGGTCACGAGCGGGCCGAGCAGCCGGTCGGCGGCGAGAGCGGCGACCGCAGGCGCCGGGTCGACGTCGAGGCCGAGCCAGTGCCGGCCGGCGGCGAGGGCCTCGTCGGCGTGGACACCGCTGCTGCGCAGATCGACGCGGTCAGCGCTGCCGGCCGGGAACGTGACGGTCAGCTCGGCGGGACCGCCGCCGGTCGGGACGAGCCGGGTGACCTCGACCCGGCCGTCGTCGTGACGGACGACGTCGTCGACGCCGGGCACGAGATGCGCGAGCACCCACGCCCGCGACGCCGCGACGTCGGTGGGTGGGCCGTCGTCGAGGTGCATCCCGCCACTCAACCAGTCGTGTCCGACCTGGTGCCCGTCGGACCGTCCACCGATGTGGTGCTCGTCGGACCATCTATGGACTGGTGCGGCCGAATCCGGCTGAGCCTCAGCCGAAGTCGGCGCTGGCGAGCTCGGTGCGGCCCGACTCGACGGCGTCGAGCACCGCGTCGGCGACCTGCTGGGGATCGTGGCCCTCGGGAAGGGTGGGTGCCGTGCCGGCGATCGGCCGGCCGGCCAGGCCGGTGTTCGTGTGCGGCGGCCGGACGTCGATGACGTCGACGCCGTGCCGCTTCAGCTCGCGCGACACCGCGGCATCGGCTGCGGTCAGCGCCGCCTTGCTCGCGGAGTAGGCGGCCATCCCCGCGGTCGGCTGCTCGGCGGTGATGGCACTGATGTTCGCGACGAAGCCACCGTTCTCGGCGATCGCCGGCACCACCCGCTTCATCAGGAACAGCGGCCCGGTGACGTTGGCGAGGAACAGCTCCTCGATGACGGCGTCATCGGTGTCGACGAGGTTCCCGAAGGCGACGACCCCGGCAGCGTTGACGAGGCCGTCGAGTCGACCGTACCGCTCGCGGGCTGCGGCCACGACACGCTCCCCCAGCTCGGCGTCGGCGAGGTCCCCGAGGACGCGCGGCGCGTCGTCCACGACCTCCTTCAGGCGCGACTCGTCGCGTCCGACGAGGACCAGGCGCGCGCCCCGCTCCGTCGCGCCACGCGCGATGAGTCCGCCGAGGGCACCGGAGGCTCCGACGACGGCGACGATCTTGTCCTGCAGAGGATGTTCGGCCATGCGTCATCTTTACCCGGCATCGACGCTCGGACGCCGCCCGCGCACCGACCTTCGACAACCACCGCGCGGCATCCGAGCAGTGGCGGTGCCACCAGCGGGCACGACCTGCCTGGATGCCGGTGCGCCCCCGACGATCTCGACGTCACCCGCGTGGTTTCGATATCGACATCGCGCGCCTTCACGACCGTGCTGTCGACGCCGGACGATCGCGGTGCATCCCGTAGCACGTGTCTTGCACGCTCGATACGACCCAGGCGCTGGACCTGTGTTCGATTATTCTCTATAATGCTCCCGTGGTCGCGCTCCAGGGCTCGCTCCTCGATCTCGCCGACGACATCGTCGTCCGGCCGCTCGGCGACGCCGTACGGCGCACCCCGCTCACGCTGGGCGCCTGGGTCGACCGGCGTCCGGCCTGGGTGGGCAGCGCCGACCAGCTCTTCGAGGCACTGCACCGCGACGTGCCGTGGCGGGCCGAGCGGCGGCAGATGTACGACTCGATCGTCGACGTCCCGCGGCTGCTCCGTTTCTACGACGAGGACGACCCGCTCCCCCACCCCGCGCTCGAGGAGTGCCGCGAGGCGCTCTCCGCCCACTACGCCGTCGAGCTCGGCGAGCCGTTCGCCACCGCCGGGCTGTGCCTCTACCGCGACGGCCGCGACTCGGTGGCGTGGCACGGCGACCGCATCGGGCGCTCCCGCCGTGAGGACACCATGGTCGCCATCCTCTCGGTCGGAGCACCACGCGATCTCGCGCTGCGACCGCGCGCCGGCGGCGCCTCGATGCGGGTGGCGTCCGGCCATGGCGACCTGCTCGTCATGGGCGGCTCCTGCCAGCGCACCTGGGACCACGCCGTGCCCAAGACGAGCCGGCCGGTCGGCCCGCGCATCAGCATCCAGTTCCGCACCCGCGGCGTCCGTTGAGCGCCCCGCCCGCGTTCACCGGAGCAGGGGGCGTACCCGGGTGGTCGCCCACCCGGGTTCCCGCCGTCATCCGATCGGCGCCTCGTCGCGCTCGGCGCGGTTGACCGCGGAGAGGATGGCGCGCAACGAGGCCTTGACGATCGACTCGTGCAGGCCGACCCCCCAGAGCACCCGGTCGCCGACGGCGCACTCGACGTAGGCGGCCGCCCGGGCGTCGCCGCCCGCAGAGAGGGCGTGCTCGGCGTAGTCGAGCACGCGCACGTCCACGCCCAGCGGCTCCAGCGCGGCGATGAACGCCGCGATCGGCCCGTTACCGGTGCCGAACACCTCGATCTCGTGCCCTGCGTCGGCGACGACGGCCTCGATCCGGTCGAGCCCGTCATCCGAGCCGACCAGGGTCGAGCGCACCGGCGAGAAGCGGCCCCAGCGCTGCAACGGGTCATCGGCGTGGAGGTACTCGTCGGCGAACATCTGCCAGATCTGCGCCGCCGACAGCTCGCCGCCCTCGGAGTCGGTACGCGCCTGCACGACGTGGCTGAACTCCACCTGCAGCCGGCGGGGCAGGTCGAGACCGTGTTCGGCCTTCAGCAGGTACGACACCCCGCCCTTGCCGCTCTGGCTGTTGACCCGCACGACCGCCTCGTAGGAGCGGCCGATGTCGTGCGGGTCGATGGGCAGGTACGGCACGCCCCAGTCGAGGTCGTCGACCTCCTTGCCGGATGCCGCCGCGCGCCGGTCCATGTCCTCCAGCCCCTTCTTGATGGCGTCCTGGTGGGAGCCGGAGAAGGCGGTGTAGACGAGGTCGCCACCCCAGGGGTGGCGTTCGTGCACGGGCAGCTGGGTGCAGTACTCGACGGTGCGCCGGATCTCGGCCATGTCGGAGAAGTCGATCTGCGGGTCGATGCCCTGGCTGAAGAGGTTCATGCCGAGGGTGACCAGGTCGACGTTGCCGGTGCGCTCGCCGTTGCCGAACAGGCAGCCCTCGATGCGGTCGGCGCCGGCGAGGTAGCCGAGCTCGGCGGCAGCCACGCCCTCGCCGCGGTCGTTGTGCGGATGCAGCGAGACGACGACCGAGTCGCGGCGGGCGAGGTGGCGCGTCATCCACTCGATGGAGTCCGCGTAGACGTTGGGGGTCGCCATCTCCACGGTCGCCGGCAGGTTGACGATCATCTTGTGATCAGGCGTGGGGTCGATGACGTCGACGACCTCGTTGCAGATGCGCACGGCGAACTCGAGCTCGGTGCCGGTGTAGGACTCGGGCGAGTACTCGTAGTAGACCGTGGTCTCGGGCACGGTCTCCTCGAGCTTGCGGCACAGCCGGGCGCCCTGCACCGCGATGTCGACGATGCCGTCCTGGTCGAGGCCGAACACGACGCGACGCTGTAGCACCGAGGTGGAGTTGTAGAAGTGCACGATGGCCTGCTTGGCCCCGCGGATGGCGTCGAAGGTGCGCTCGATGAGGTGGTCGCGGCACTGGGTGAGCACCTGGATCGTCACGTCGTCAGGGACATGCCCGCCCTCGATCAGCTCGCGGCAGAAGTCGAAGTCGGTCTGGCTGGCGCTCGGGAAGCCGACCTCGATCTCCTTGTAGCCCAGCTTCACCAGCAGCGCGAACATGCGCATCTTGCGTTCGGAGTCCATCGGGTCGATGAGCGCCTGGTTGCCGTCGCGCAGGTCGACGGCGCACCACCGCGGCGCCTGGGTCATCACCTGGTCGGGCCAGGTGCGGTCGGGCAGGTGCACGTCGATCTGCCGCTGGAACGGCACGTACTTCTGGGTCGGCATGCCGGAGGACTGCTGGGGGTGGATCATGGTGTCGGTTCCTTCGCGCTACTCGTCTTCGGGCTCAGCCGGTGCAGCACGCACTCCGCGACGAGGAGCGGCCGATGTCAGGCCCCGCCGCGGCAGCGAAGGAGGAGGCACGAGAGACGCACGGCACCGAGTATGCCCGAGGCATCGTCATCCGGGAAAGGGATCGACCGGATGGATGACGACCATGGATGACGGCGGCGGATGACGACCATGGGTGACAGCCGCGGATGACGACCGCGGGTGGTGACCATGGATGACGGCGGCGTCCCGTCCGGGCACGCCGCCGTCATTCACGAGCTCGTGACGGTCAGCGACAGCTCGACCCGCTGCAGGTGCTCAGCTGCTCGAGCCGCTGCGCCATCGACGCGACCAGGTCGGCGTTGGCCGCTCGACCCTCGTCGGTGGCCAGCAGGTTGTCGAGCTGGTACGGGTCGGCCCGGAGGTCGTACAGCTCGAGGTCACCCGACCCGTCCTGCCACTCGACGTAGGTGTGCGTCTCGGAGCGTAGGCCGCGCCATCCGGGGAGGTCGGTGTTGACGCCGCTGGGCAACTCCTGCGCGACCCCGTCGGAGCTGGTCGTCCCGGAGCTCACGTACTGCCCGATGAAGTCGGTGCGCCAGTCGGCCGGGGACTCGCCGCGCAGCTGCGGCACGAGCGAGCGGCCGTCCATGTCGGCAGGTACCTGAAGACCGGCCAGCTCGAGGACGGTCGGAGCGATGTCGGTGAGGAGCACCATGTCGGTGCTCGTACCGGCCTGCGCCTCGGGCCCGGCCACGACCAGCGGAACCCGCAGCGACTCCTCGTAGGGGGCCTGCTTCTGCCACAGCCGGTGCGCACCCATGTTGTAGCCGTTGTCGGACACGAACATCAGGTACGTGGTGTCGAGCTCGCCGGTCGACTCGAGGGTGTCGACGATGCCGGCGACCATCTCGTCGACGGCGAGCAGCGAGCCCATCCGGTCCTGGTGGTCGGTGTCCCCGACCCGGCCGAGCAGCCGCGACCGCTGTGCTGCTTCATCCTGCAGCCACTGCGGCTTGTCGCTGACGTCCGGCTCGTCGTAGTTCGCCGGCCGGGGTGCCTCGTCGTCGGCGAACCGGTGGTCTGCGTGCCGGGGCGCGGGCGGCAGCGGGTAGTGCGGGGCGCTGGGGTTGACCGACCACAGGAAGGGCGCGTCGCCCTCGGCCGCTCGCCGGATGAAGTCGGTCGACTTCGCGGCCATGACGTCGGTGACGTAGTCGGACTCCGCGTCGCCGTACTGGACGATGGTGCCGTTCTCGTTGAGCGAGTAGCCGTACCCGTTGAAGAAACTGTTGTCGACCGACCCGTACCACTCGTTCCAGCCCGGCGGCACGTGCGTGGGGTCGTCCTCGATGCCGTTGAGGTACTTCCCGGCGAGCCCGGTGCGGTATCCCGCAGCCTGGAGGTCGGTGGCGAACGTGTTCTCCTCGTTGCCGTTGGCCACGAACTGCTCCCAGCCGCCGAAGTCGCCGCTGTTGGTCAGCACGCCGGTGTTGTGCCCGTACTTGCCGGTGAACATCGTCGAGCGCGCCGGGCAGCAGATCGGCGTCGGCGCGAAGGCGTTCTCGAACACCATGCCCCGGTCGGCCAGCAGCCGCTTGGTCTGCGGCATCGCGTCCCAGTAGGGGGTGTTCACCTGGTCGAGGTCGTCCATGACGATCATCACCACGTTGGGGGCGGCCTCGGCTGACGTCCCGGCCTCGGGTTGCGCCTGTGCGCTCGCCCCGGACATCACCGGCCCGAGCAGTGCGGCGAGCAGCACCGTGAGGACGGCGGCGACGATCGTGCGGCCGCGCGGATGACGACGTGGTCGTTTGGCGTTGGAGGGTGGACACGCGGACGTGGGTGTCATGAAGGGAGATCTCCTCGGGTGGTGTGGGTGCACGCGGCAGGGGCCGTGCGCCGGACGTCGCCGATCCTTCGGCCGCTCCCTGGCGACCGGCTCGCCAGAACCTGGAGATGACGTCAAGGAACCGGCTGCTTGGTGTGCGGCGTGACACGCGTTCGACGAGAAACGGAGTGCGGTGCAGGTGTGCCGCCCGGCAGGCTGGGCGGATGACGCCCACCCGCCATGTCCGGCCGTCTCCCGTTCATCCCGCGCCACCGCCGCTGGGGACCACCGCGCGGGCGCTGACGGCCGACGATCTCGACGCGACGTTCGGGGTCTATGCCGCCGACGAGCTGGCCGACGCCGGAACGGTCGCCGTGGAGCCGGAGGACCTCGCCGGCGACTGGGCCCGGCCGAGCTTCGACCTGGCCACCGACTCGATCGGTGTGTTCGCCGGTGACCTTCTGGTGGGCGCGGCCGAGGTGAGCCGGGGCGGCACGCGCGCCGAGGGCGCCGTTCACCCCGACACCCGAGGGCGTGGCATCGGCAGCTGGCTGCTCGGGTGGTGCGAGACACGAGCCGCCGAGCAGGGCGCCGCGACCGTCGGCCAGTCCGTGCCCGTAGGGTCTGCGGCCGAGCGCATCCTGCGGGCTCGGGGGTACGACGACGGCTGGACGTCGTGGGTCTTGGCGCTTCCAGGCGACACGGAGGTGCCGTCTCGCCCGCTCCCCGAGCGGTACCGGTTCGCCACCGGCGACACCCGCGCGCGCGAGCGCGAGGCGCACCGGGTCGTCGACGCGGCGTTCCGGGACTGGAGCGACCTCGGGATCGGCACGTTCGAGGACTGGGCCGCGACGACCGTGCGGCGCCCGGGGTCGCAGCCGTGGCAGCTGCGGCTGGTCGAGGCCGACGGCACGGCGGTCGGTGCGGCGTTCCTGACGCTCGACCCGCACGGCACCGGCTACGTGCAGTACCTCGCCGTCGACCGGGCGCACCGAGGCAGGGGCCTGGCCCAGGCGCTGCTCGCCGACGCCTTCGCGCGGGCCCGCGAGCACGGCGCGACCCGCAGCGAGCTCGCCACCGACACCCGCACCGGAGCGCTCGACCTCTACCTCAAGGTGGGCATGGAGGTGACCCAGACCTGGGTGCACCTCGTCGTCGACCTGTCGCGACCGGTCGGCGACCGATGACCCGGGTGCGCCGGATGCCGCAGATGCCGCGGACTCGCCGGTCAGCCGGTGAGGTCGCCGGCGAGCTCGACGTACGCGGCTCGTGCGGCCGCGGCGTCCATCCCCGCCACCGCCGCCCAGGCGTCGTACTTGGCCCGCCCGACGGGGTTGGTGAAACCGGGACGGCCGCCGTGCGCGTCACCCTCGGTGGCCTGCTTGTACAGCGCGTACAGCCGCAGCTTGGTGTCGGTGCCGGGGTCGGTGGGCAGCGCTTGGACCGCCGCCGCCGCCGCGCGGAACTGCGCCTCGTCAGCCATCCGGCCACTGTAGGGCGCGGACCTCGGCCGGCACGACCGTCTCGCGGGAGACACGCCGCGGGAGGCGACCTGGGCTGCGGACACCAGGAGGCGAGATGAGCTTGGTCGCGGAACGGGCCGGGCCGCGGGAGTCGTCGGCCATCGTGCTGCTGCACGCCGGCGTGGCCGACGCCCGGATGTGGGACGCGGTCTGGGGCCGCCTCACGGCGGCGCACGACGTCATCCGCTACGACCTCCGGGGGTTCGGGGTCTCGGATGACGCGCCCGCCGGCCCGCTCGACCACGTCGTCGACCTGGTCGACGTGCTCGACTCCTGTGGGGTGGCGGCTGCTCACCTGGTCGGCGCCTCGTTCGGATCCGGGGTGGCCGTCGAGACCGCGCTCGGGCACCCCGGTCGGGTGCGGTCGCTCGCGTTGTGCCCGGTCGGTGGCGGTCTGCTGGTGGAGCGGACCGCCGCCTTCGCCGCGTTCGCCGAGGCCGAGAACGCCGCCCTCGGCTCGGGTGACCTCGACGCGGCGACGCAGGCGAACGTCGACACCTGGCTGGTCGGCGCCGGGCGCACCCGCGCCGATGTCGACCCCGACGCCGCCGCACTCGTGGCGGCGATGCAGCGGCGAGCGTTCGAGATCGAGACGTCCTGGGGCGAGGGCGTCGACGAGGTCGAGCTCGACCCACCGGCCGTGGACCGGCTGGGCGAGGTGGCGGTGCCGACGCTCGTACTCGTGGGCGCGCACGACCTCGACACCGTGCGCCTCGCGACCGACGCGGTGGTCGCCGGCGTCGCCGGTGCCCACCTGGTCGAGTGGGGCGATGCCGGGCATCTGCCGGCGCTGGAGCATCCGGCCCGCTTCGTCGCGATGGTGCAGGAGTGGTTGGCGGAGACGGACTGACGGCGCAGCCGCGCACTCAGGTCACGACGGGAGCGGCAGCCCGGTGGGGAAGCCGTCGATGCTGTGCCGGTTCTTCTCCTGCTGGTACGCGGCGATGCCGTCATCGCCGCGCGTGGCAGCCCACGAGCCCATCAAGGTGCGCTGCTCCCGGAAGTCGAAGAGCGGCACCCCGAAGCCGCAGGACGTCTGCACCAGGTCGACGGTGACGTCGAAGACGTTGCGAGCGCCCGGCGTGGCCGGGAAGAGCCGCTCAAGCTCGTCCCACTCCGGGTCGGGGCGATGGACGGCCCGGGCCGTGCCGTAGAGGCGCAGGATGAGCGGCTGGCCCTCGAAGGCGCAGAACATCAGCGTCATCCTCGGCGAGTCGAGCAGGTGCGCCGCCGTCTCGTTGCCGCTGCCGGTGCCGTTCAGCCACACCACCCGGTGGGGGGTGAGGACGCGGAGCGAGTCCAGCCCTTTGGGCGAGACGTTGACCCGGCCGTCGCGCGCGGCGGTGGCCACGAAGAACAGCTGCTGCCGCCCGATGAACGACTCGAGCCGTTCGGTGATCCGGTCGTACCGAGTCGCCACTGCCGCGTCCTTCCCTGCTCACCAGGAGCGTTCGGGTGTTCTTCGCCTAGCGGCGCTTGAGGAGCTCCTCGGCGATCTGCACCGCGTTGAGCGCGGCGCCCTTGCGGAGGTTGTCACCGACGACGAAGAGGTTGAGGCCCTTGCGCGCCGGCGCGGACTGGTCGGCTCGCACCCGACCGACGAACACCTCGTCACGACCCGCCGCCTGGAGCGGGTTGGGTACGTCGGTGACGACGACGCCGGGCGCCTTCGTCAGCAGGGCGAGGGCGTCATCCGGGGTGATGTCACGCTCGAACTCGGCGCTGATCGCGAGGCTGTGGCCGGCGAAGACCGGGACGCGCACGCAGGTGCCGGACACGCGCAGGTCGGGGAGGTGCAGGATCTTGCGCGACTCGTGGCGCAGCTTCTGCTCCTCGTCGGTCTCGAGCGAGCCGTCGTCGACGACCGTGCCCGCGAGCGGGATGACGTTGAACGCCACCGGCACCGCATAGAGCTGGGGCTCGGGAAGGGCGAGGGCGGCGCCGTCGTGCGCGAGGGTCGTGGGATCGCCGGCGGCGTAGGCGGCCGTGAGCTGGGAGTCGAGCTCGGTCAGGCCCTTCCCGCCGGAGCCCGAGACCGCCTGGTAGCTGCTGACCTGCAGGCGCACCAGGCCGGCGGCGTCGTGCAGTGGCTTCAGCACCGGCATCCCGGCCATGGTCGTGCAGTTCGGGTTGGCGACGATGCCCGCGGGGATGTCGTCGAGATCGTCGGGGTTGACCTCGGACACGACCAACGGCACCTGCGGGTCGCGGCGCCAGGCGCTGGAGTTGTCGACCACGACGGCCCCGGCTGCGGCCACCTTCGGCGCCCACTCCCGGCTGGTCGCGCCGCCCGCCGAGAACAGCGCGAGGTCGAGCCCGGCGAAGTCGGCGTCGGCGATGTCCTCGACGGTGACGTCGGTGTCGTCCCACGGCAGCGTGGTCCCCGCCGAGCGGGCCGACGCGAAGTAGCGGATCTGCTCGACCGGGAAGTTGCGCTCGAACAGCAACGCACGCATGACCCCGCCGACCTGACCGGTGGCACCGAAGACTCCGACTCGCATGGGCCGATTCTAGAGACGTAGAGGGATGACGACGATCGCGTTCGTCATCCGGGCGGTTCGCCTGAAGCCGGCGACCGGGCCGGTTCGGCCCGGCTCGGGAACGACGACAGCCCGGTCCGTGATGGACCGGGCTGTCGTCGTGACGTAGCCCCGACGGGATTCGAACCCGCGCTACCGCCTTGAGAGGGCGGCGTGCTAGGCCACTACACAACGGGGCCGTGGTCGTCGACCAGCACTGCACGACGCTGACCGACGGGAGAGAACCCTACCGGGCCGGCCGGGCTTTCTCCGAATTGCCGAAGGACCGGGACGATCGGTGGGTGTTCAGCTGGGGTACCAGGACTCGAACCTAGAACGGATGAACCAGAATCACCAGTGTTGCCAATTACACCATACCCCAAGGGGGTACTCCGTCCGATGTCGACGACGGCGCTCGGACGGCGAACCGAGAGTCGATGCTACCGGCACGCTCGCCCGGTCCAAAATCACCGGTGGCACTCCCCATCGGCCCGGCCACCGTGAGATCGGCCGGGGACGGGCCCCGCGCAGGCCGCGCCACGTCATCCGCGTCAGAGCGTGGCGCGCAGGCTCCTGATGCGGGTCAGGGTCGCGTCGCGGCCGAGGATCTCCATCGACTCGAACAGCGGCGGCGACACCCGGCGCCCCGACACCGCCGTGCGCAATGGCCCGAAGGCGAGCTTCGGCTTGAGGCCGAGGCGGTCGACGAGCGCCGCACGCAACGCCGCCTCGATGGCGCCCGCATTCCAGGTCGTCTCCGACCCGAGCACACCCGACCGTTCGTCGTCCAGCGCCTCCAGCGCGGCGAGCGCGGCGTCGAGGGTGCCGGAGGCGTCCTCCCTGAGCTGCGCGCGGGCGTCATCCGCGATCTCGACCGCGTCGTCGTCGACGTAGAAGGGCGCGACGAGGTCGGTGGCCTCGGTGAGATGGGCGATCCGGCTCTGGATCAGCCCGGCGACCTGCTTCAGCCGGGCGAGCTCGCCGAGCGAGGGGTTCGCGCCGAGCACGCCGTCGGCGAC
Organism: Dermatophilaceae bacterium; assembly: GCA_051657965.1. Classification (GTDB taxonomy): domain Bacteria; phylum Actinomycetota; class Actinomycetes; order Actinomycetales; family Dermatophilaceae; genus JBOFLG01. The sequence continues at coordinate 2,690 of JBOFLR010000389.1, read as the reverse complement.
GAGGAACGGCAGCAGCCGCGAGGTCAGGTCGCCGATCTCGAGGGCGCGGAGGTGCACGCCGTTGAGCCAGTCCAGCTTCTTGACGTCGAACACCGGCCCGACCGGGTTCACCTCCGCCCAGTCGAAGCGCGCGGCGAACTCCTCGAACGCGAAGACCTCGACGTCCTCGCCGTCGGGCCCGGTGGCCGGCGGGTAGGCGAGCAGGGCGAGGAAGTTGACCAGCGCCTCCGGCAGATAGCCCTGCTCGCGGAACCAGGTGAGCCGCGCCGCCGGGTTCTTGCGCTTGGAGATCTTCGACTTGTCGGTGTTGCGCAGCAACGGCAGATGCGCGAACCGGGGAGCATCGAGCCCGAGCCAGCGATAGAGCAGGAGGTGCTTCGGTGTCGACGAGATCCACTCCTCGCCGCGCACGACGTGGGTGATGCCCATCTCGGCGTCGTCGACGACGACGGCGAGGTGATAGGTGGGGAAACCGTCGGCCTTGAGGATGACCTGGTCGTCGGGCCGCGGCGCGGCCACCCGGCCGCGCACGAGGTCGTCGAACTCGAGCGGCACGTCGTCGGGCACGAGCATCCGCACGACCGGGGTCTCGGTGAACCCCGGCAGCGCGGCCCGCTCCTCGCGGGTCTTCCCGTGACACAGCCGGTCGTAACCGGTGGGCTGCTTGGTCTGCTGCTGCACGTGGCGCATCTCGGCAAGTCGCTCCGTGGAGCACCAGCAGTGATACGCATGCCCCGCGGCGAGCAGCCGGTCGACGTAGGGCCGGTAGGTCGCGAGCCGCTCGCTCTGCCGGTAGGGCGCGAACGGGCCACCGACGTCCGGGCCCTCGTCCCAGTCGAGCCCGAGCCAGTGCAGGGTGTCGAAGACCTGCTGCTCGGAGTCCTCGCGGAACCGGGCACGGTCGGTGTCCTCGATGCGCAGCACGAACCGCCCGCCCTGCTGGCGGGCGAAGGCGAGGTTGAACAGGCTCATGTACGCCGTACCGACGTGCGGGTCGCCGGTCGGCGATGGGGCCACCCGCAGGCGCACCGCGCCGGGTCGCGCTGCGTCGGAAGGGGCGTCAGTGGATGCAGCGGACGTGGGGTCGGCAGGGTTCTCGGTCATGGCCGGCTCAGCCTAGTGACGCACGAAGGGGTTGCTCAGCACGCCGATGCCCTCCACCTCGACCTCGACCCGCTGCCCGGCCGTGACCGGCCCCACGCCCGCGGGCGTGCCGGTGAGGATGACGTCGCCGGGCAGCAGCGTGAACGCCGCCGACACGTGGGCCACCAGGGCCGCGACGCCGTGCACCATCTCGGCGGTCGTGCCGTCCTGGACCACCTCGCCGTCGAGGCGGGTGACGACGTGCAATTCGCCAGGGTCGAGATCGGTCTCGATCCACGGCCCGAGCGGGCAGAACGTGTCGAACCCCTTGGCCCGGGCCCACTGGCCGTCGGAGCGCTGCAGATCGCGCGCGGTGACGTCGTTGGCGACGGTGTACCCGAAGACCACCGACGCCACGTCATCCGGCGCGATGTCCTTGCAGAGCCGCCCGATGACGACCGCGAGCTCGCCCTCGTAGTGCACCTCGGCGCTCTGCGGCGGGATGACGACCGGGTCCCCCGGGCCGACGACCGCGGTGTTGGGCACGAGGAAGAGCAGTGGCTCCGCGGGGACGTCGCCACCCATCTCGGCGGCATGGTCGGCATAGTTGCGGCCCACCCCCACCACCTTGCTCCGCGGGATGACCGGCGCGAGGAGGCGCACGTCGTCGACGAGGTGGGTGGCACCGGTGAGCTCGATGCGCTGGTAGATCGGGTCGCCGGTGATCTCGGCGATCTTCTCGCCGGCGCCGTCGACCAGTCCGTAGACGGGGTCCTCACCGGTGGTGAACCTCGCGATCCGCATGCCGCCAGGGTAGGCCGACGGCCGGCGGCTCCCGGCAGCGCATCACGGAGGCCGCCGCTGCGGTGCGAGACCCGAGTCAGTCCACGCCGGCCTTCCTCGCGGCGTCGGCGACCTCCCGCGCGACGGTTGCCGCGCCCTCCTCGCTGAGGTGGATGTCGCGGGCGGTGCACACGTTGGTCAGCGCACACACCTGCGCCACGTTGCGCGGCACCTCGCGGCCGGCGAAGGTCGTCGGAGTGGTGTCGTCGAGCGCGAACGCCTCGTCGAGTGGCACGTACGTCGCGCCGGCGCCACGGGCGGCCTGCTCGATCGCCGTGTCGAGCGCCGTGAACGCCTCGGCGGCGGGCGCCACCTGAGCCTCGCCGAACCCGAGGTAGCCGGCCGCGAGCCACGGGTTGTAGTACCCGACGACGAGCACCGGTACGTCCTGGCCGGCCGCCGCGCGGAGCCGCTCGAGCGTCGTGGGGAGCGCCGAGCGGACACTGGCCAGGCCCTGGTCGACACACGCCTGGTCGATGGACACCCCACGGGCACAGCGGAGCAGGTCGTTGCCGCCGATGTCGATGGTGATCAGCTCGACGTCGGCGTCGCGGTCGCGCAGCACCCGCTCGGCCTGGGCCAGCTGGCTCCCACCCGGGTACTCGCACCGCCCACCGCTCACCAAGCTGGCTGCCGTCTCACCGCTGCAGGAGATGTTCTGCACCTCGAGGCGGCCACCGTCGCGGCCGAGCCGAGCAGCCGCCAGCGCCGGATAGGCGGTGTCCCGCAGCTCGGTGCCACCTGGCTGGAAGCCGGCGGCGAGG
>JBOFLR010000388.1:0-9633 GCA_051657965.1 Dermatophilaceae bacterium | reverse complement strand
GGGACACCGTGGGCCAGGGCGTGCTGCACCCCGCCGTAGCCGCCGTTGGTGACCATCACCCCGACGTGAGGCATCAGGTGCCCGTGCGGCACGAACGGCTCGACCCGGGCGTTCGCCGGCAGCGGGTCCAGCCCCACGGTGTCGACGCTCTTGCCACCGGTCGTCGCCACGACCAGCACGTCCTCGTGAGCCAGCGCCTTCAGGGTGGGCGCGATGAGCTGGCCGGCGTCGGTGGCCAGGGTCCCTTGAGTCACGTAGACGACCTTGCGGCCGGCGGTGAGCTCGGGCCACCACGCCGGCGGGATGAAGTCGGCCGGCGTGTCGGGCCGGAACGGACCGATGAAGTGCACCTGCGGCGGCAGGTCACTGCGTGGATACTCGAAGGAGGGGATCGTCGGCTGGAGGAACAGGTACGGGCTGGGTCCTTCATCCAGAAAGCTGGCACCCTCGAACGGGGGCAGCCCCAGTGCCACCCGGATGTCGTTGTAGTGCGCTGTCACGTCGCGGAACACGAAGGTGTCGATCCCCCACTTGATGACGCGGTTGCGGACGCGCCCGACGGCGGTGGCGCTCGGCGCGATGCCCAGCCCGAAGGGCGCGACGTCGCGGCTCGAGATCGCCAACACGCCGGGGTTGTAGGTGGCGTACGGAACCGGCCGTCGCTCGTGCAGCAGGCGGACGCCGACGAACGCCACGTCGTGCACGACGACGTCGGGGGCGAACGACTCGACGATCCGTTCGAGGTCGCTCACCTGCCCGGGCCCGGCATCGAGGAAGATGTGCTTGAGATCCCATCTCAGCTTGGCGACGCCGCGGAGGGGGACCCGTCCCGGAAAGTCCCGGTCGAGCTGGAGGTCGTCGAAGTCGACGGCGTCGGTCATCGCCTCGAAGCGCGCACCGGCCGCCTCGACCGGCCGCCGGAACCTCGCCCCGGTGTACCACCGCACCTCGTGGCCGCGGCTCGTGAGCTCGCGGACGATCGGCAGGCCGGGATGGACGTGACCGGTGATCGGCAGGGTCGCCATGAGGTAACGGGCCATCGGTGTCCTCTCACGGTGTCGGATGATCCGGGGTGCGGACATCGGGCGGCAGCCGGCGGCCCGGTCGGCCCGAGGCACGAAGTGCGGGTGGACTCTGCATCCTGGTTCGCGAGTCCCCGCTTCGTCGACTCCCGCGTGGTCCGAAAGACCCAGTCCGCGACAGCCGGCGCGCGATACTTCATCTGCTGTCCCGGAACGGTCGCCCCGACCGTGCCAGCGACACTCATCGTCGGTGACCGACGACGTCGAGCGAAGGGCCGTCGGCCCGATTCGGTCACCTGCGCGCGACCTGAGAGACTGGCCGGTATGCCTGTCACCCGCCGCGACGACCTCCGCAACGTCGCCATCGTGGCGCACGTCGACCACGGGAAGACCACCCTCGTCGACAAGATGCTGTGGCAGTCAGGGGCGTTCGGCGAGCACGAGCACGTGGCCGAGCGGGCCATGGACAGCGGCGAGCTCGAGCGCGAGAAGGGCATCACCATCCTCGCCAAGAACACCGCCGTGCGGTACGCCGGCAAGGCCGCCCTCGACGCCGGGCTGTCCGACGGGGTCACCATCAACATCATCGACACCCCGGGGCACGCCGACTTCGGCGGCGAGGTCGAGCGCGGCCTGTCCATGGTCGACGGCGTGGTGCTGCTCGTCGACGCCAGCGAGGGGCCGCTCCCGCAGACCCGCTTCGTGCTGCGCAAGGCGCTCGCGGCTCAGCTGCCGGTGGTGCTCTGCATCAACAAGGTCGACCGTCCCGACGCCCGCATCGCCGAAGTCGTCGAGGAGGTCTACGAGCTCTTCCTCGACCTCCTCGACGATGCCGACCACCATCAGGACCAGCTCGACTTCCCCGTCGTCTACGCCTCGGCGAAGGCCGGCCGCGCCGGCCTCATCGCGCCGGATGACGGCGCCCTCCCGGACGGCGAGGACCTCGAGGCCCTGTTCCGCACCATCCTCGAGACGGTGCCGGCTCCGTCGTACGACCCCGAGGCGCCGTTGCAGGCGCACGTCACCAACCTCGACGCCTCGAACTTCCTGGGCCGGCTGGCGCTGCTGCGGGTCTACAACGGGCGGATCCGCAAGGGCCAGCAGGTGGCGTGGTGCAGGCACGACGGCACCATCGAACGGGTCAAGATCACCGAGCTGCTCATGACCGAGGCGCTGGAGCGTCATCCCGCCGACGAGGCCGGCCCGGGCGACATCATCGCCGTCGCCGGCATCCCCGAGATCACCATCGGCGAGACCCTCACCGATGTCGACGACCCCCGTCCGCTGCCGCTCATCACGGTCGACGAGCCGGCGATCTCGATGACGATCGGCACCAACACCTCGCCGATGGCCGGGCGGGTCCGCGGTGCGAAGGTGACCGCGCGCCTGGTCAAGGAGCGCCTCGACCGCGAGCTCGTCGGAAACGTCTCGATGCGGGTCCTGCCCACCGAGCGGCCGGACGCGTGGGAGGTGCAGGGTCGCGGCGAGCTCGCGCTCGCCATCCTCGTGGAGCAGATGCGCCGCGAGGGCTACGAGCTCACCGTCGGCAAACCGGAGGTCGTCACCCGCATCGTCGACGGCACGGTGCACGAGCCGGTCGAGCGCCTGACGATCGACACCCCCGAGGAGTACCTCGGCGCGATCACCCAGCTGCTCGCCGCCCGGAAGGGCCGGATGGAGCAGATGACCAACCACGGCACCGGGTGGGTCCGGATGGAGTTCCTCGTGCCGTCCCGCGGTTTGATCGGCTTCCGCACCCAGTTCCTCACCGACACTCGGGGCACCGGCATCGCCCACCACGTCTTCGAGGGGTACGAGCGCTGGCTCGGCGACATCACCACCCGGGTGAGCGGATCCCTTGTCGCCGACCGGGCGGGCGCGGCGACCTCGTACGCGATGATGAACCTGCAGGAGCGTGGCACGCTGTTCGTGCCGCCGACCACGGAGGTGTACGAGGGCATGGTCGTCGGCGAGAACTCCCGGGCCGACGACATGGACGTCAACATCACGAAGGAGAAGAAGCTCAGCAATGTGCGCTCCTCCACCGCCGATGTGCTCGAGCGGCTCGCCCCGCCGCGCACCCTGTCGCTCGAGCAGTCCCTGGAGTTCTGTCGCGAGGACGAGTGCGTCGAGGTGACACCGGAGGCGGTCCGTATCCGCAAGGTCGAGCTCGACCAGAGCCTCCGCGCGCGTGCTGCCGCCCGCGCACGAAGGAGCTGACCCACCGGTGACCGATTTCGACTCCGACACGCCACCGGCCACGCGCGCCAGCCTGCGCGCGGCTCGCCAGCAGGACGGCCGTCAGCGAGGCCGTCGTCCGCAGCGGCGGGCGCAGGAGCCGCCACGACCGCCCGGACGACAGCAGCGATCGATGTCGTCGCCCCCACCGGAGCCATCTCGCCGAGCGGACCCGGCTCGCCGAGCGGAGACGGGTCACGTGGCAGAGCCGGTTCGCACGACGGAACCGGCTCGTCCGGCGGAGCCGACTGGCATGGTGGAACCGGCTCGTCCGGTGGAGCGGACTGGCATGGCGGAACCGGCTCGTCGCCCCACGCGATCGGCGCGATCACGCGGCCGACAGCGGCGAGAGAAGCCGGCAGCGCCGCCGGGGTCGCCACCGACGCCGCCCGAGCGCGGCCGGCCGGACCAGCCACGTCGCCGCCGACCGAGCGGTCGCACCCTCGCACTCGCCGGGGTGCTCGTCGCGCTCCTCACCGTGGTCGGCGTGCTCGCGACGTCTCGGGGCGTGGGTCAGAACGCGACGGGGACGACGCCGACCTCGGCGGTGGGCGACCGGGTCGACACCCGGGGAGGCGCACTGAACGCGCTCACCCTCGGCCCGGTGTCCACCTGGGATCCACAGCGCATCGGCTCCCGGCCCGCGATGGCGTTCGCGGGTCGGATGTTCGTTCGCACCCTCACCGCCTACGCCCCGAGTACCGACCCGTCGGGACAGGCGCGACTGGTCGGGGACCTCGCCACCGACACCGGCACCCCCGGCAAGGACCTCCGCAGCTGGAGCTTCACCGTGCGCGACGACGCCCGGTGGCAGGACGGCAGCCCGGTGACCTGCGCCGACATCGCGTACGGCATCTCTCGCACGTTCGCGACGAAGGTCATCACCGGTGGGCCTACCGACGCTCTCGCGGTCCTGGCGATCCCGCGCAACGCCGACGGCACGAGCACCTACCAGGGTCCGTATGCCACCGGGGCGGCGGCCCAAGCCGGCCAGGCGGCGTTCGACAAGGCGGTCGCGTGCCAGGGGCAGAAGATCACCTTCACCCTCAGCACGCCCGTCGCCGACTTCGACGAGATGGTGACCCAGCCGGCTTTCGGACCGGTCAAGGAGTCCGTCGATAAGGCCACCGATCCCACGGTCACCGTCTTCTCCTCGGGCCCGTACCAGCTGCGCGGGGCCTGGAAGCCCGGCACCGGCGGGACCTTCGTGCGGAACCCGCACTGGACGGCGGCGAGTGACCCGGTCCGGCGGGCGTACCTCGACGAGGTGCGGTACCGCGAGGGAATGGACACCCAGACCGTCGTGCAGGAGGTCATGGCCGATGGCGACACCGGCCGGGTTGCGGTGTCGCTCGGGTCGGCCCCACCGGCCATCCAGCAGAACATCACCAGCCTCCAGAGCCTTCAGGAGCGGTCGGTCAACCCGCGCACCGGTGTCGTCGACTACCTGGTCCCCAACGTGCGCAGCGGCCGCGTGTTCGCCAACGCCACGGTGCGCACGGCACTCGCCGCCGCCACCAACCGCGACGCGTACGTCACAGCCATCGGTGGGTCGACGGCCGCGGACCCCACCCGGTCGCTCATCCCCGAGTCGCTCCCCGCCTCCCACGACGCCGATCCCGTCGGCACCGCGATGCGGGGCGACATCGCTCGCGCGAAGGCGCTGCTCGCCGAGGCCGGTGTCAAGGCCCCGGTGCGGTTCACGGTGGCCTACCGCTCCGACCCGACCTCGGACAAGGCGATGGCCGCTCTGGTCGCCGGGTGGCGCGAGGCCGGTTTCGACCCTCGGCCGCGCGCGATCACCGACAACTACTTCCGCACGATCAGCGACCCCAAGCTCGGCACCCAGGTCGACCTGTTCTGGTCGAACTGGGCACCTGCCTGGGCGTCCGCGTCCACCGTGCTGCCACCGCTGTTCGACAGCTCGCTCAACATCACCAGCGCCGGGCCAGGGCGCGACTACGGCTACTTCGCCGACAAGGCGGTCAACGCGCAGATCGCCAAGATCGGCACCATCGTGCGCCGCGACGAGCGCGAGCGGGCCTGGGCCGATCTCGACGTCACGCTGCTCACCAAGGTCGCCTACATCGGCCTGGCCGAACGCCGGGCGCTCTATGTCTCCGGGTCCGATGTCCGCAATCTCTCGGCCAACGCGGTCGCCGGGGGCGTCGTCGAGTTCGCCGACATCGCGGTGGTCCGGTGACCCGTGCGCACGGCGCCGGTGACCTGCTCACCGGCCTCGCGACCGGCAGTGCTCGGCTGCTCTTCGTCCATGCCCATCCGGATGACGAGAGCATCGCCACCGGCGTCGCGATCGCCCGGCATGCGGCCGCCGGTCACGATGTCCATGTGCTCACCTGCACGCTCGGTGAACAGGGCGAGGTCATCCCGCCCGCGCTCGCCCACCTCGAGGGCGACGGGCCGGCCCTTGCCGAACACCGGCGTGGTGAGCTGGAGGCCGCGGTCGTGGCTCTCGGGGCCACCTCGCACGTCCTTGCCGAGGCGGCCGGCGAGCGTGGCGGGTTCTGTGACTCGGGGATGGCCGGCTCCGCCGCCGCAGCACACCCTCGGGCGTGGTCCGGCATCCCTCTCGATCATGCCGCCGCCGCCCTCCGTGCCGTCGTCGAGGATCTCGGCCCCGATGTGGTGATCACCTACGACGCCTCGGGAGGATACGGTCACCCCGATCACGTGCGCACGCACGACGCCACCCGCGCGGCGCTGGCCGGGATCGGTGCCGACGCGCCGGGGTTCCTCGTCACACTGACTCCCCGGTCGTGGGTGGATGCCGACCGGGCCTGGCTCGCCGCCCACGTCTCGGGTGACGCCGGATGGCGGGTGCCCGCCGCCGAGGAGCCGTACCTGCCTTCGGTGGTCCCCGACTCCGAGGTCACCCGTCGCGTGGTCGATGCCGAGGCAGCGGCCGTGCAGCACGTCGCGCTCCGCGCCCACGCCAGCCAGGTGGTCCTCGGCGACGGCTGGTTCGCGCTCTCCAACTCGGTCGTGTCCCGCCTTGCCGGCCGCGAGGGGTACACCCGGCTCGACCCTGTGACCGGCCGATCCACGGACACGGGATGGACGTCATGACCCCGGTGGTCGAGGACCCGCTCGACCCGGCCCGCTACCGGCAGGCGATGGGGCGGCTGCCGTCAGGTGTCTGCGTCCTCACCACGGTGGCTCGCGGCAACGACCATGCGATGACCGCCGACACCGTCACCTCGGTCTCGCTCGACCCGCTGCTGGTGCTCTGCTGCGTCGAGATCGAGAACCGCTTCCATGACGCGGTGATCGAGGCGGGGGTGTGGGGTGTCAGCGTCCTCTCCGCCGACCAGCGGCCGCTCTCGGAGTGGTTCGCCACCCGTGGCCGGCCGCTGCACGGCCAACTCGACCGCGCCGCGCACCATCGAGGTGCGGCGACCGGTGCCGCGCTCCTCGACGGTGCGCTCATGCACCTCGAGTGCCGGACCAAGGACGTCCATCCGGCCGGTGACCACGTGGTGCTGGTGGCCGACGTGCTGGCCGTGGAGCTTCCCGACACCGTCGGGCCGGCCCTGGTCCACTTCCGCGGCGGCTACGGGAGCATCGCATGAGCCAGGAGCGTGTCGAGGACCGGTCGAGCTGGGACGGCGAGGCGACCGTGCCGTGGCACGAGCGTCGGTCGTTCATCGGGGCGCTGGCCGGGGTCGGGGTGCTGCTCGTCGTCGTCGGCACCTATCTGGCCGCTGCCCAGTGGTCCGGTGATCGGATCCCCCGTGGCACGACGGTCGCCGGCGTCGAGGTCGGCGGGCTCGGTGCCGGGGCCGCTCGCGAGCTGCTCGACACGCGCCTCGCCGACCGCGTCGACCGGCCGCTCGTCCTCAGCTCACCAGCGGGGAAGGTGACCACCACGGCCGCGGATCTCGGGATCGCCCTGGATGTCGAGGCCACCGTCGAGAGCCTCACCGGATTCACCGTGTCACCGGTGGGTCTGTGGCGGCAGATGGTCGGTGGTGGCGCCGAACCTGCCGTGCTCACCGTGCGCGAGGCGGAGTTCACCAAGGCCCTGGAGGCGGCGCGCCGCACGCTCGACACCGAGCCCGTCGAGGGGTCGATCTCGGTCGCCTCGGGTGTCGTCGAGTACGTGGCGCCGCGGGAGGGGTCGCGGACCGACATCCGCGGCACCGTCGAGGCGCTACGACGGTCCTGGCCGGGTCGCACCACCGTCGAGGTGGCTGCCGACCGACGCACGCCGAAGGTGTCCGCCACCGAGCTGCAGCGCGTGCGCACCGAGTTCGCCGATGTCGCGGTCTCCGGGCCGGTGTCGGTGACCGCGAACGGGAAGACGTTCCGCCTCACCCCGAAGCAGTTCGGCCCGGCGGTGGTGCTCGCTCCTGGCGACGACGGCACCATCGCTCCCCGGGCCGACGCCAAGAAGCTCGCCACCGTCGTCCGCGCCGCGGCCGTGACGGCGAAGGCGTCGGTGGCTCCCAAGGACGCCGTGGTCACCTTCTCCGGCCGCACGCCCACCGTCACGCCGCACGTGCGTGGTATCGGCCTCGACGAGAAATCGCTGCAGACCGAGGTGTGGCGCGCGATCAGCTCGACCGACCGCTCCGCGACCGTCGCCACCAAGGCGTCCGAGCCGAAGTTCACCACCGCAGTCGCGCAGGCCACCTTGCCCAGGGAACGCATCTCGACCTTCACCACCTACTTCCCGGCCGGCCAGGCCAGGGTGCAGAACATCAAGCTCGCGGCCCGGCTCATCAACGGCACGTATATCCGGCCCGGCGGCCAGTTCAGCATGAACGCGGTCCTCGGCCAGCGCACGCCCGAGAAGGGCTACGTGAAGGCGGGCATCATCCGCAATGGGCGGGCGGCCGAGAACTACGGCGGTGGTATCTCGCAGGTGTCCACGACGATCTTCAACGCGGCGTTCTTCTCGGGGATGCAGCTCGACGAGTGGACGCCGCACTACTACTACATCTCGCGGTACCCGGAGGGCCGTGAGGCCACCATCAGCTGGCCCGACCTGCACAACAAGTTCACGAACGTCACCGACGGCGGTGTCCTGATGGAGCTGAGCACCACGGACACCTCGGTCACCGTCAGCTTCTACGGCACCAAGAAGTGGGACATCGAGGCCACCAAGAGCGCGCGCCGCGAGATCGTCGCTCCGAAGACGTACAGCGACCCCGCTCCCGAATGCATCACCCAGAGCCCGGTCCCCGGCTTCACCGTCGACGTCGGGCGCATCTTCCGCCAGGGCAGCACGGTCGTGAAGCGCGAGTCCTACACGACCCGCTACCGTCCGGAGGACGACGTCACCTGCACCAGTCCGGCCGCTCGCTGACCACGGGCGGATGCCGTCCGCGCGGGTCCCGCGCGAGAGCTGGCGCGCAGGGCGACAGCAGGATGTCCCATGCGCACGGCCGTTCGTGCGCTGGTGGACGCGGGGCCGCGCAGGCAGGCTGACCGATATGACCACATTGCTGGCCTCCACGGACACCGCTCGGGAGAGCTACGACCGGCTGGGGGTGGTCCAGGTGCGCGGGTTGCTCGAGCCCGCCGAGGTGGCCGACATCCGACGCACGTTCACCGACCAGGTCGAGCAGGACGCCTCGCTCGGCCACGACGACCAGCTCGCCGAGGACGACGTGCTGCGGCGGTACCCACGGCTCGTGCACCCCCACCGCCGCCTGGACACCGCCGCCGGCCGGCTCGCTCGCCGGCTGATGCTGGACCGGCGGATCCTCGACGTCGTCGAGCGCCTGGTCGGCCCGGTGCTCGCGGCGCAGTCGATGTTCTACTTCAAGCCGCCGGGCGCGCGTGGACAGGCCCTGCACCAGGACAACGCCTTCCTGCAGGCTCACCCCGAGACCTGCGTCGCCGCGTGGGTCGCCGTCGACGACTGCGACGGCGACAACGGCGCACTGCTCGTGGTGCCGGGCTCGCACCGCATCCAGATCCTCTGCCTCGAACCGGCCGACGAGGCGTTGTCCTTCACCAGCACCCAGGTGCCGCTCCCGGAGGACGTGCAGCCGCAGCAGACGACGATGGCGGCGGGCGACGTGCTGTTCTTCCACGGCAGTCTGGTGCACGGGTCGCGCCCGAACACCACCGCGGACCGGTTCAGGCGCTCGCTGATCTTCCACTACGTCCCCGAGGCGTCGCGCGAGGTGGCGCGCTTCTACCACCCGCTGCTCACCACCGACGGCGAGGAGGTCCGGATCGCCGAGGCCACCGACGGCGGCGCCTGTGGGGAAGGCTGGACGTCGGGGCCGCACTGACACCGGCGTCGACACCGGCGAGACGAGCTGACGGCCCGACTAGGCTGCGGATGACGGCCCGCCGGCTCTGAGGACCTCTCGTGCGTTCACCGCTGACGCTTGTGCCC
>JBOFLR010000387.1:0-13883 GCA_051657965.1 Dermatophilaceae bacterium | reverse complement strand
CCGTTCTGGTACCCGACCGTCGCCTCGCCGCCCGATGCTCCGGCACCCGTCATCCGGGCGGACCTCATCGCGTCCGGGGATCCCCGTCAGATCGAGATCGTCGAGGAGCTGGAGCAGCGTGATCCCGTCCTTCGACGCCTCACCGAGCGCAGCTGAGCTGGTTCCGCTCGACGTCGTCCGGCACGTGCATCGGGTGCTGGCCGCCGAGGGCCGGAGGTACGTCGTCATCGGCGCCGCCGCCCGTGACCTCGCCGTTCACGGCCCGGCAGGTACTCCGGTCCGCCGCGTGACGAAGGATGTCGATGTGGCAGTCGCGGTCGGAGCCGGGAGCGGACACCAGCTCTTGCGGGAACGCCTCGGGCAGCCGACGTCAGCGGCGCAACGGGTGAGGGTCCTCGGAGTCGACGTCGACGTCATCCCGATCGCCGGCGATGCGGCCCACGTGACGCTCGGAGAGACGATCCTGGACCTCGGCGGTCTGGCGGAAGCCGTGCGTCATCCGACGATGGTGCGAGTGGCCTCAGATCTTGTCGTCCCCGTGGCGCCGATCCAGGCGCAGGCTGCGCTCAAGGTAGTGGCGTGGTCCGACCGGCAACCAGGAACTCACAAGGATGCGGGTGACCTCGGCCAGATACTCGAGGCATCGAGCAACGGTGTGTTCGAGGAGCTGGCATGGAACGACGACGATGCGGTGGCGGCATGGGACGGCGACGTCAGACTCATGGGTCCGTGGCGCCTGGGTCGTGCGGCCCGCGAGCTGCTGTCGTCGAGGAGCCTCGCCGCTGTGATCGCGGTGCTCGATGCTCAGCGACCTGCGCTGTCCCTCCGCCTCGCCGTCCCTGAGGGTCCCGAGATGCTGGACGCGTTCTGTCGTGGCCTCTCGGCCTGATCGCCGGTCGACCTGACCTCACGACCGTGGTCGACGCACCGCGCGGACGACGCGGTCGTCGGCATGGTGGGCTCCCGAACCACCGCGAATGACACGTGGCCGGCGCTCGTCGACGACGATGCTCCACGCCTGGTCGAGGCCGGCGGCGACGTCGGCGGGGGAGAGCAGCTCGTCGGGGTCGAAGCCGTGTGCGCGGGCCTGCTCGGCGTCGATGTCGACGTGGTGCACGACGAGCAGCGAGCCACCGGGCGCCACCAGCCGGGTCAGCGCAGGAAGCGGGTCGGTGTCGTGGAACAGCGTTGCGTAGCAGGCGGTCACGAGGTCGAACGACTCGTCGTCCAGGTCACCTGCCACGTCCGCCAGCTCGGCGTGGAGCCACGTGACCTCTACGCCCTCGGAGCTCGCCGCGGCGCGCGCCCGGTCGAGTGCGACACCCGATGGGTCGATGCCGACGACGTCCCAGCCGTGCCGCGCCAGCCACACGGCATCCGCGCCCTCGCCGCAGCCGACGTCGAGCGCCCGGCCGGGGGAGAGACCGGCCACCTCCGTGACCAGCGCGTGGTTCGGCTCGCCGCTCCAGATGCGGTCCTGCTCGCGGTAGCGCGCGTCCCACTCGGCGGCGCCGGGTCGCACCCCCGGCGCGAGAGGGTGCGGAGGGCGGTGCCCGTGCGCGTGCTCGTGCGATGAGTGCTCGGATGACGTCACATCCGTGATTCTGCCCCGACGACCCGAGGTGCGCCGAGGCCGCCCACGCCGGCCAGCGGGTGCCGCGTGGACGGCCGGGAGGTCGCGAGTGGGCGAGCGAGGCGCGCTCGCGTCATCCGCGGGTCCGCCACCTCCGGCATCCGGGATGACGAGTGCGCGCCATCCCGGACGGCGTCACCTCTTCGGATCGTCCAGGAACTCGACCAGTGCGCCGACGAAGCCGTCCGGGTCGACCTCGTGGACGTCGTGGCCGGTGTCGAGCGTCACGAGGCGGGCGTCCTGCATCGAGCCGGCGAGCTCCGTGACGTGCGCCGACGGCACGAAGCTGCGGGGTCCACCGGCGATGACCAGCGTCGGTACCGACACGGCACGGACCACCGCCGCCCAGGCCGGGTCGGGGTGGTCCACCTCCGGGCGGACCTGCTCGACCACCGCCCAGTCGACGTCGAGAGGGCCATCCGGCCGCTGCGGTGAGGAGGGCGGCGGCCGCGCAGGTCGACGGCCCACGTCGTGCGGTGCGGCGCGAGTGCCCGTGCAACCACGTCCCAAGAACCGACGGTGTTGCCCGTCCCAGGGAGCAGGACGACATCGGATGCCGCGGCGGAGCCGGAACGGTGCACGACCACGGACACGGCGATACCGCCGACGTCCACGACGACTCGCTCGCCCATCGTCAGCGCAGCTCGGTGACGTCGGCGACATCCGCGCCGAGGGCCACGACGAGGGCGTCGGCGTCGACGGTGATCGCGACCTCGTGCGCCCCGGCGCCGATCGACACCCTGCGGGCGGCGAGCGTGGCATCGGCGACGACCGGCCACGGCCGCCTCGAGCCGAAGGGCGTGATCGTGCCACGTTCGTAGCCGGTGACGTCGCGAGCCGTGGCGGCGTCGGGCATGGAGAGCCGGCCGACGCCGAGGTGTGCTCGCAGCTTCGGCCAGGAGATCTCACGGTCGCCGGGTACGAGGACGAAGAGGTAGTCGTCGTCCGCGCGCCGGACGACGAGGGTCTTGACGACGTCCCCGGGGGCCACACCGCGGGCGGCAGCGGCCTCGTCGAGCGAGCGCACCGGACCATGCCGGGTCACCTCGACGGCAAGACCCGACGCCGAGACGGCGGCGAGCGCACGCTGTTCCCCCGAGCGGTTCGCGGATGTCGCCACCTCGTCGACTCTAGGCACAAGACGCTCGTACCGGACACCCCGCAGGCCCGGCCGAGTTGATGCAATGGGCTCATGACCACGACGCCGGCCCGGGACGGCGCGGCACGGGTCTCGTTCCGCCGGATGTGGGACGACCTCTCGGGGATCGGGCGGCGTGGGAGCTCTGGCGGGTACGACCGGCTCGCCTGGACCCGTGCGGACCACGACCTGCGCGAGTGGTTCGCCGGCGAGTGTGCCGACCGCGGCCTGGACCTCACCGTCGACGTCATGGGCAACCAGTGGGCCTGGTGGGGCGACGCCGACGCTGCGGCCCGCTCGGGCGACCCCGGCGTCGTCGTCGGCTCGCACCTCGACTCGGTGCCCGACGGTGGCGCCTTCGACGGGCCGCTCGGTGTGGTCTCCGCTCTCGCCGCGGTCGACGAGCTGCGGCAGCGCGGCTTCGATCCGGTGCGGCCCATCGGCCTGGTCAACTTCGTCGACGAGGAGGGGGCGCGGTTCGGGGTCGCGTGCGCGGGCTCACGCGTGATCACGGGCGCGCTCGGTGCCGACCGGGCACGCGGCCTCACCGACGGGGCCGGCCTGTCGATGGCCGAGGCCATGGCACGCTTCGGACACGACCCGAGCGGACTCGGCCACGACGAGGAAGTCATCGCCCGGGTCGGTGCCTTCGTGGAGCTGCACATCGAGCAGGGCCGGACGCTCGCCGACCTCGGCCGGCCGGTCGGCGTGGGCAGCGGCATCTGGCCGCACGGCCGCTGGCGCATCGACGTGCCCGGGACGGCCGACCACGCCGGGACGACGATGCTCGCCGACCGCGAGGACGCCATCCTCGGACTGGCCGCCGCGATCATCGCGGCCCGGCGTTCGGCAGAGTCGCGCGGCTGCCTGGCCACGGTCGGCAAGGTCCTCGTCGAGCCCGGGGTCGCCAACGCGATCGCCGGCTGCGCCACCGGGTGGCTCGATGCTCGCGGTGTCGACGCCGACGCCGTGCTCGGCGTCGTGAGCGACGTGCGCGACGTGGTCGGCGACTTCGACGCCCTGGTCACCCAGGAGTCCTGGACCCCGACGACCCGCTTCGACCCCGTGCTCGTGCGGCGCCTGGCCGTGCTGCTCGGCGGGCTGCCCGTGCTGGCCACCGGGTCGGGCCACGACGCCGGCATCCTGGCCAACCACGGCGTGCGCACCGCCATGCTCTACGTGCGCAACCCCACCGGGGTCAGCCACTCGCCCGACGAGTGGGCTTCCGCCGACGACTGCCTGACGGGCATCGCCGCGCTCACGGACGTGGTAGCCGATCTCGCCGGACCGGAGACTGCTCTGCGGGAGGCCGGCCCGCGTCATCCGCCCGGCGCCGGCGACCTCCCGGAATGAACCGTCTCCTGGTTCGAACATGCGGCGCCCCAGGCAGGCGGTTCGCTGTTCTCAACCGTCGAGCGGCAACTTGTCGTCGTCGATGTCGAACGGAGCGGAGACGAACACCCCTTCCACGGTCTGTCCTGTGGGGAACCGCGCATCGCGGACGAAGACGACGTCAACGTCCGCAACGATCGCCGTCGCCAAGTGGATGGCGTCCCACGTCTTCAGCCGGAACGTGGTTCGGAGTTCGGCAGCCTTCCGTGCGACCACGGTGGACACGTCGATCAGCTGCACCTCAGGCGATTCGAGACGGGCAAGTATGGCGTCCCTCGCCGAAGGGTCGCCCTCCGAGTGCCCGGGTAGCACTTCAGCGATGATTGCGGTCGACTCGACAATGCTGATGTGACCGGCGTCGACCTCGCGGAGAAGCGTGAGGAGCGGCTTCATCTGCTCGTCGCCGGTGATGAGTCCGATCAGGCAGGACGCGTCGAGAAGAACCCGATGGATCCGTTCAGGCCTCGCCACGGGCGTCCTGCAGGTAGTCCTCGACGGTCCGGCCACCTGTCAGGTTGGGTTCGATACCGAACAAGGAGGTCCAGTCGGTCCGCCCAGTTGCCAGCGTGCGGACTCCGGATGCTCGAACATGAAATACGACTCCGTCGGCGTCCTGCCGCACTTCTCCGACGAGTTCTACGTGTTCGAGCATCGCCTCCTTGAAGGGCTGCCGCAGGCTGTCGTCGAAGGCCACACGCGCTATTCGACCGCCATCCTGGCGGAGCGAGGCTCGGTTCCCCCGTGAGACGTTCAGTCCGACGAGTCGGCCGCGTACCGCGCCGGGCATACGGCGCTCGAACGGTTGCAGCGCCGCCAGGATGTCGGCCAGCTCCCTGGTGAGAGGGACAGGCGTCGAGTCGGGACCTGAGGTTGCCAGTCGCAGGTGCGCCCTGGCGTTGCCCATGTCCTCGCCGCTGCGTGTGGACGCCTCGACGAAATGACGAGCCGTGCTCACCGCGTCGGGGTTCCAGTCGCGCGGAGCCGCTTGACCGGCACCGATATCGCGAAGGCCGCTCACCACACGGCGTAAGACGCTGGAAGCCTCAGGAGTCGCCATCGGTGCGGCGATACGAGCAACCGCAGAACCGAGATGCAGGTCGGTGAGCAGCCAGTCGACCGGGACATCGGACACCTGGTCGAGCAGGGCGATGAGATGTGCTCCGGCGCTGAAGAAGTGATCGGCGGACGCCGTGCTTCCTTCGTCGACGGTGAACTCCATCTCGTCCATCAGTGCCCTCCTCAGGGTCTCCAGCTTGCCACCTCGTACCGACAGGAACTGGTCGGCTCGTCGGTCGACAAAGTGCACCCTCTGCGGCCGACGGGTCAAGCGGCGTCGTTGCGGATCTCCTTGGGCAGGTGGCCGCTCGACTGGGCGTAGTACCGGGCCGCCTTGCGCGTGGTGAGGGTCTTGGCCGTGCCGACGGCGAGGCCGGTGAGAGCCGCGTACGCCATGGCCTTGGCCAGCGGCGCGTCCGGACTCTTGGGGTTGACGCTGTCCTGACCGGCCTTGGCCCACAGGGCGTCGACGAGCTTGGTGGCGAGCACGCCGGCGAGGAGGGCGCCCCCGGTGCCGAGCAGCTTCCACACGAGTGTTCCCACGGTTCGTCACCTCGGATGGTTGCGATGGACTGTCCTCACCCACGCCCTACCCGGGCCGGGCCCTGCTCACCCTAGCCACGCGGGGCTATGCTGACGGGGTCGAACGACAGGGGAGCGCCCCGAGCGCTGAGAGTGCGGCCCGCCGCAGACCCTCGAACCTGATCCGGTTAGCACCGGCGAAGGGAGTCGGGAATCTCAGGTGCGTCGCCGTCATCCGTCCGGATGCCGGCAGCGCACCTCCCCGAGGTGTCCGCCGGAGACCACGGGAGAGAACGCATGACCACGTCGCACCACCGCACACCGCAGGACCACCACGTCGCGGCACCCCCCGGGGCACCCCGGCGCGGCTCGCTGCGGGCGACCCGCCCGCTCACCCGATGGCGCACGGTCGACATCCTCACGATCGCGTTCCTCGGCGCCGCGTTCGGGGTCGTGTTCTGGGGGTGGGGCCTGCTCTACAACGGCCCGATCACCGCGCTGAAGATCGGGTACGCCCCGCTGGCCGGGCTGTTCGTGGGCACCTGGTTCCTCGCCGGCGTGGTCGGTGGCCTGGTGGTGCGGCGGCCGGGAGCCGCGCTGTTCTGCGAGGTGGTCGCGGCCCTGGTGTCGATGCTCCCGGGCACCGAGTGGGGCGCCACGGTGCTGGTCAGCGGCATCCTCCAGGGTCTCGGCGCCGAGCTCGCGTTCGCGCTGCTCGGCTACCGGGCGTTCGGGGTGGTGGCCGCGGCCTCGGCCGGCGCGCTGTCGGCACCGCTGGAGTGGGTGTTCGAGGTCGTGCGGTTCCCCGGGTCGTGGGCCGACGTGCCGGTCCTCTCGGTGCTGGCGAACGGCGGCGGGTGGTACGCCGAGTGGGCGCTGCGCGACAAGCTCGCCTACCTCGCGGCGATGGGGGTCTCCGGGGTGGTGCTCGCCGGGGTCGGCGGCTGGTTGCTCACCCGAGCCCTGGCCCGGGCCGGTGCGCTGTCGCCGTTCCCCGCGGGACAGGAGCTGCAGGAGAATCGCGCTGTCTGAGCGACCGCCTCCGTCGGCGCGAACGGTGGTGGGGACCGCCGCCGGCCCGGCGAGACTCACCCAAGGTCGGGACCGGGGGGATGGTGGCGGCAGCGGCCGGGGGGATGGTGGCGGCAGCGACGGAGGGGATGGTGGCGGCAGCGACGGAGGGGATGGTGGCGGCAGCGACGGAGGGGATGGTGGCGGCAGCGACCGAGGGGATGGTGGCGGCAGCGACCGGGGGGACGGCGGCGGCTCGGCGGGTGGCCGCGGGCGTGGTCGGGTCGAGGTCACCGGTCTCACCTGGCGGCCGTACGGGCGCCGCGAGACGGTGCTCCGGAACCTCGGTCTGACCGTCGCACCCGGGGAGCGGGTGCTGCTCGCCGGTGCGTCCGGCTCGGGCAAGTCGACCCTGCTCCGGGCGCTCGCCGGACTGCTCGGCACCGTCGACGCCGGAGAGCGCTCGGGGTCGGTCACCGTCGACGGCGTCGACCCGGGCGCTCGGCCGGGCACGGTGGGGCTGGTGCTCCAGGAGCCCGGCGCCGGCGTGGTCGCCGCCACGGTCGGCCGTGACGTCGCGTTCGGCCCCGAGAACGTCGGGATGCCGCCCGCGGCCATGCCGGCGGCGGTCGCCGCGGCACTCGCGGCGGTCGGCCTGGACGACCTACCGCTCGACACCCCGACGTCGGCGCTGTCCGGCGGGCAGACCCAGCGCCTCGCCCTCGCCGGGGCCCTCGCGCTCGACCCGGCGGTGGTGCTCCTCGACGAGCCCACCGCGATGCTCGACCCGAGGTGCGCCGGCGAGGTGCGGGACGCCGTCGATCGGCTCGAGGGGCGCACCGTCGTGGTCGTCGAGCACCTGCTGGAGCCGTGGGTCGGTGTGGTCGACCGGCTGGTCGTGCTCGGTCGGGACGGCCGGGTCGCGGCCGACGGGCCGGTGGCGCGGGTGCTCGACCGCGAGCACGACCTGCTGCTCGACCTCGGTATCTGGGTTCCCGGCACGCCGCCCCCCACGCCCGTGCCGGTCGACCTCGGTCTGACCGGGTCGCGGCCGACGCCCGCCACGCGTCCGGACCGCGCTCCTCCCGCAGCCCGGGACGGCCCTGGCGGCGCCTCCACCAGAGAGCTGAGCGCCGAGCCGTTCGCCGTCGACCGGGCGACCCGCCGTCTCGACGGCACGACACGCACCCGTCGAGCCGCCGAGCTCGGCACGCCACTGCATGCCCGCCCGGGCACGCTCACCGCGCTGGTCGGCACGAGCGGCTCGGGGAAGTCGACCGTGCTGCACGCGCTCGCCGGCTTCCTCCCCACCGAGCCGGCGGATGCCGTGCGCGCCGGGGCCGAGACACCGGCGGACCTCGACGCGCCGGACCTGGCGCGGGCACTGGCCTGGGTCCCGCAGTGGTCGAGCGCCACGATCCTCGCCCGGACCGTGCTCGACGAGATGCTCACGACCTCGCGAGGGCTCGGTGACGCCGGTGCCGGCACCGAGGACCGCGCGCGCGTCGTGCTCGCTGCGGTCGGGCTCGGCCAGCTCGGGCCGGCCGACCCGCGGACCCTCTCCGGTGGGGAGCAGCGACGCCTCGCGGTCGCTGCATCCGTGCTGCACGGGCCGGCCACCCTGCTGGCCGACGAGCCCACGGTCGGCCAGGACCGCCACACCTGGGCCGCGCTCGTCGGGCTCCTCGACGCCTACCGCGCGACAGGTGGCGCCGTGGTGGCCGCGACCCACGACCCCCACCTGGCCGGTCGCGCCGACGCCGTGCACCGGATGACGGCACCGCCGGCGCCTCGACCTGCACCGGGGCCGCCGCCTCGGGCTCCTCTCCTGGCCGGATGCGGCCCGCTCGCCCTCCTCCTCGCGGCGCTGCTCGCAGTGCCGGCCGGGGTGCTCTCACCGCACTGGTCGACGAGCGCGTGGGTGCTGGCCGCCCAGGTCGGGCTGGCCGCCGTCGGCCTGTGTGCTCCGGGCCGGGGAGCCGCACCTCCCGCCCGGGTGCGGCGGATCGTCATCCGGCTGCTCCCCGGGGTGCTCGCCGCGCTGTCGGTGGGATGGTCGACCTGGTGGCTCGCGGGCCGCGAGGCCGACCCGGCGCTCACCGTGGCGCTGCGGGTGCTCGTCATCGTGCTGCCGTCGGCGGTGCTGCTGTCCTGGGTCGACCCGGACGAGCTGGGCGACCACCTGGCGCAGCGGCTCGGCCTGCCCGACCGGCCGGTCGTGGCCACCGCGGCGGCGGTGCAGCGGCTGCACGGTCTCGGCCGGCTCTGGGTCGACCTCGGCCGGGCCCGCCGGGTGCGCGGTCTCGGTGCGTCGCGGCGGCATCCGGTACGGATGGCGCGGCAGCTGGCGGCCATGACGGTCGGACTGCTCGTGCACACCCTGCGTGCGGCCGCCGACCTGGCGGTGGCGATGGACGCGCGCGGCTTCGCCACCGCGCGGCAGCGCACCTGGGCCCGGCCGGCACCGTGGCGGCACGCCGACTCGGTCCTCGTGCTGCTCGCGCTGTTGCCGCTCGCGGTCGCGGTCGCGGTGCGCTGAGTGCTTGCCGCGGCCGCGGCGGTGTCGGAGCCCGGCGGCATACTGGTGCGTCGTGTGCCCTGACCCGACGAACGCGACCCGGCCGGCGATCGACCGGACCCTGACGACGCCGGCTCCTCGCCGATGAGCGGCGAGGCGACGCCGGAGCGCATCCCTCGCGAGATCTGGGTCCTGATCGCGGCCGCGTTCGTCATCGCGATCGGGTTCGGGCTCATCACGCCGGTACTGCCACAGTTCGCGCAGAGCTTCGACGTGGGGGCCACCGCGTCATCCGTCGTCGTCAGCGTGTTCGCGTTCTTCCGGCTCGTCTTCGCCCCCGGCGGCGGCCGGCTCATCGCGCGCCTGGGCGAGCGCCCGGTGTACCTCGCGGGGCTGCTCATCGTGGCGGTGTCCACCGGCGCCACGGCGTTCGCCGGGTCCTACTGGCAGCTCCTGGTGTTCCGCGGGCTGGGTGGCATCGGCTCCACGATGTTCACGGTCTCCGCGGTGGCGCTGCTCGTGCGGCTGACGCCGTCGACGATCCGGGCCAAGGTGTCGTCGGCCTACGCGTCGGCGTTCCTCATCGGTGGGGTGATGGGGCCCGTCGTCGGCGGCCTGCTGTCGGGGCTGGGGCTGCGCGCACCGTTCGTCATCTACGCGGTGGCGCTCCTCGTGGCGGCGGCGGTGGTGGCGCTGTTCCTCCGGGAGGCCGCGCTGCGACCGGCCGACGGCGCTCCCGCGCTCGCGACGTTCTCGGCTCGCGAGGCCTGGCAGGACAGCGCCTACCGCGCGTCGGTCGTGTCGGGGTTCGCGAACGGCTGGGCCAACTTCGGGGTGCGCAACGCCATCCTCCCGCTGTTCGCCGTGGCGCTGGTCGCCGACGCGCCCTGGGTGGCGGGCGCGGCCCTGGCCGTCTTCGCCGCCGGCAACGCGGTCGGGCTGACCCTCGCCGGTCGCGTCTCGGACCGGCTGGGCCGCAAGCCGTTCATCCTCGGCGGGCTGGTCCTGTCGGGTGTGGCGACGCTGGTGACCGGCTGGGCCACCGGCCTGGTCCTGCTGCTCGTGCTCTCCGTCGTCGCCGGGGTGGGTGCAGGCGTGCTCAACCCGGCCCAGCAGGCCTCGGTCGCCGACATCGTCGGCCGCGACCGCAACGGTGGCCCGGCTCTCGCCGCGTTCCAGATGTCGATGGATGCCGGTGCGATCATCGGCCCGATCGTCGCCGGCCTGCTCGTCGACCGCGGCAGCTTCGGCCTCGCCTTCGCCGCCACCGGCGTCATCACCCTGCTCGCGGTCGTGCCCTGGCTCCGCGCCCGCGAGACCAACTCCGCCACCCGCTGACCTCGCCGTCCACGGACCCCGCCGCCCGCGGAGTCAGGAGCATCCCGCCAGATCAGGGCGCTATAGCGTCCGGACTGCGCACCGACCTCCTGACTCGGCCTGGTTCTTGGCACCGGCGAGATACTGCGTTCGCAGTGAGACGTTCTGAGTGACGATAGGTGTCATGGCGACGATCACGTTTCGTACCGACCCGGCCGTCGACGAGGCGCTCGACGAGCTCGTCGAGGGCGGTGACCGTTCGCGCGCCATCCGCGAGGCGATCCTCGTCGCGTACCGCGTCCGGCGCGCCGCTCGGCTACGGGCCGAGGCCGAGGATCTCGCGGCGGACGAGGCGGATGTCGCCGAGGCTCGTGCGGTGCTCGCCGACATGGAGTCGCTGCGTGCGTGGTGACGTCCGCGAGGTGAAGGAGCCTCCCGGCGGGCGCGCTGTTCGCCGAGCCCGACAGTCGTCGAGGCCGCTCGGTCAGTCGACGACCTCGGTGACGTGCCGGGGCATGAGGAGCGCACCGGCGACGAGGGCGACGGCGACGACGGCCGCGCCGGCGAAGACCAGCTGGAGTGCCGGGTCGAGGATGTCGGGCGGCAGCGAGTCCAGGTCGCTGGGCTGGGTGCCCAGCCGGTCGCGCACGGCGGCATTGACGACCGCGCCGAACGCGGCGACCCCGACCGCGCTACCGAGGGACCGGGCGAAGACGGTCGCCCCGGTGGCCACACCACGCCGCGCCCACTCCACCGAGCCCTGCGCGGCGACGACCGCCGGACTCGCGACCCAACCGAAGCCCAGGCCCATGACCAGGCACGGCACCGCCAGGTAGGCGACCGGCGAGGAGGCGTCGACGGGCAGCAGCAGCAGCCCGCCGGCGACGGCCACCACGGCGCCGAGCGTCATCGTCATCCGGAAGCCGAACCGCAGGTAGAGCCACCCGCCGGTGGTCGCCGCGATCGGCCATCCGACGAGCAGGGTCGCCAGGGCGAACCCGCCGGCGAGCGCACTGGCGCCGAGCACGCCCTGGGCGAACAGCGGGATGTAGGTGGTGAGCGCCAGCAGCAGCACCCCGACGACGAACGACAGCAGCGTCGCGGTGCCGACCACGCGGTGACGGAACACCCACAGCGGCAGGACGGGCTCGGCCGACCGGGCCTCGACGACGCCGAAGAGGACGAGACATACCGCGGCCAGCGCACCCAGTCCGATGCTCGGCGCCGAGGTCCACGACCAGAGCACCCCGCCCTCGAGGAGGGCGACGAGGAGCGCCACAGTGCCGACCACCAGCAGCGCCGTGCCCAGCACGTCGAAGCGCGGCCGCTGGTCGGGCCGTGCCGGTCGTGACTCGTCGAACCGGCGCCACAGCATCCAGGCTGCGACCGCGCCGAGCGGGAGGTTGACGAGGAAGACCCCGCGCCAGGACAGGTAGTCCGCGAACAGCCCGCCGAGGGCCGGGCCGAGCACCGACGAGACGGCCCAGACCGCGGCGAGGTAGCCCTGGACCGTGGCGCGCTCGGCCACCGAGTAGATGTCGCCGACGATCGTCATCCCCACCGGCTGCACCGCCCCGGCGCCGAGACCCTGGATGGCGCGGAACGCCACCAGGCTGCCCATCGACCATGCCACGCCGCACAGCAGCGAGCCCACGACGAACACCGCGACGCCCACGAGCATCACCCGCTTGCGGCCCATCAGGTCGGCCAGCTTGCCGTACAGCGGGATCGACACCGCTTGAGCCAGCACGTATGCCGAGAACAGCCACGGGAACTGGTCGAAGCCGCCGAGGTCGCGCACCAGCGCCGGCACGGCGGCGGCGAGGATCGTGGCGTCGAGCGCGACCAGCCCGATGCTCAGCATCACCGACAGCAGCACCGGCCCGCGTTCGCTGCGCAAGCCGACCGCGGAGCGCGGGACCCGGGCGTCGGATGTCGATGCGGCCACGGCTCCATCCAACGCGCTCGGAGCACGTGTCGGGGACGCGTACCGAGGCGTGGTCCAGGTGAGGTCGGGCCTCCTGCGGGCACCTCACGCGGGATCAGGTGCATCTCGCCACGTCAGGCGGCTATAGCTCCCTGACTCGACGGGATGCCCCTGACTCCGCGGGAGAACGGGCGGGTAGTGCCGCGTGGGGCGGCATCGCGGGTGGGCATACAGTGCGGCCATGCCGGAGCGTGATGCGGTCTCGGACGACGTCCGCATGTCCGTCTCGGATGACGTCCGGGTGCCCGTCTCGGACGACGTCCGCGTGCCCGCTTCGGATGACGTTCGCCCCGTCTCGGATGACGTCCGCGTGCCGGATGGCGGGCCCGCTGGTCCTGCGACGGTCACGGCGGCGGAGGCGCGAGTGCTCGACGCGATCGACGAGACCGAGCTGGTCGCCACGCTCGCCGAGCTGGTCCGGATGCCGAGCGTCACCGGGACTGCCGCGGAGAGCGAGCTGCAGCACGTTCTGGCACGCCATCTCGACGAGGCCGGTCTGGAGGTCGACCTCTGGCCGCTCGATCTCGACGGTCTGCGTTCCGACCCGGACTTTCCCGGTACCGAGGCGGACCGGGTCGAGGGGTGGGGGCTCGTCGGCACCACTGCGGGAGAGGGCGACCCGGCGCTGGTGCTGCAGGGCCACGTCGACGTCGTGCCGATCGGCGATCCGGCGAAGTGGGCTGCGCACCAGCCGTTCTCTGCGACCGTCGAGAACGGTGTGCTGCACGGTCGAGGTGCGTGCGACATGAAAGCCGGCGTCGCCGCCGCGCTGGCGGTCGCCCGGGCCGTGCACCGGTCCGGGGTACGCACCGAGCGCCGGCTCGCGCTGCACAGCGTCGTGAGCGAGGAGGACGGCGGGCTCGGGGCCCTGGCCACGCTACGCCGCGGGCACCGCGGCGAGGCGGCCGTCATCCCCGAGCCGACGAGCGGGCGGGTGCTCACGGCCAACGCGGGTGCATTGACGTTCCGACTCGAGGTACCAGGGAAGGCCGCCCACGGCAGCGCCCGGCTCGAGGGGAGGTCGGCGGTCGACGCGTACTGGCCGCTGCACGTCGCGATCCGCGACCTGGAGGCGCATCGCAACCGCGATGTCGACCCGCTCTTCTCCGACTCACCACTGCCGTATGCGATCTCGGTCGGCAGGGTCACGGCCGGTGACTGGGCGAGCTCGGTGCCCGACCGGCTCGTCGCCGACGGGAGGATGGGGGTACGCCTCGACGAGGACCCCGCCGAGGCGCGGCTGGCGCTCGAGACCGCCGTCGCCGAGGCGGCGTCACGCGAGTCGTGGCTGCGCGACCATCCGCCCGTA
>JBOFLR010000386.1:0-3504 GCA_051657965.1 Dermatophilaceae bacterium | reverse complement strand
GTCAGTCGACCCGGGCTGCGGCACGCTCGATCGCGAGGCCGGCCTCGAACCGTTGCAGGTAGGCGGCGAAGCCCTCGACATCCGCCGGTTCGGGGCGCACGACGCTGGTGCTCGCACCGGCGAAGATCTCCGTGTCGAGCCAGCTCGCGAGGTCGGCGTGCTGCGCGTGCTCGAGGTAGAGCGCGAGGACGGCGATGCCCCACGCGCCGCCCTCCCCGGCGCCCTCGCCCACGGCGACGGGGATGCCGAGCGCCGCGGCAAGGGCACGCTGGGCGACACCCTCGGTGCGGAAGAGCCCACCGTGAGCGACCAGGACGTCGAGCGCGACCCGCTCGGACTCCAGGATGCGCATGCCGAGCGCCAGCGTCGCGAAGGCCGCATACAGCTGCGCGCGAGCGAAGTTGGCCAAGGTCAGCCGGCTGCCGGGCGGGCGCACGACGAGCGGGCGTCCCTCCGGGAGGCCGGTGATCGGCTCGCCGGACAGGTAGTTGTACGCGAGGAGCCCGCCGGCGTCGGCGTCGGCGTCGAGGGCTGCTCGGAGGACGGCCGCGAAGACCTGGTCGCGGTCGACGGTGCCGCCGGTGGCGGCGGCGACCTCGGCCAGCAGCCCGACCCACGCGTCGAGCTCGCTGGCACCGTTGTTGCAGTGCACCATCGCGACCGGAGCGCCCGCGGGCGTGGTGACCATGTCGATCTCGGGATGCATCCGCGAGAGTGGCTGCTCGAGCACAGCCATCGCGAACACGCTGGTGCCGACGCTGACGTTGCCGGTCCGGGCCGCGACGGCGTTCGTCGCGACCATGCCGGTGCCCGCGTCGCCTTCGGGCGGGCACAGCGCGGCACCCGGCCGGAGGCCGCCGGTCGGGTCCAGCAGTGCAGCACCGGCCTCGGTGAGCGTGCCGGCCGGCGCACCGGCGGGCAGCACCTCGGGGAGCAGGGTGACGAGCGGACCGGGCAGCCCCCGGCCGGCGACGTGGGCGTCGAACCGGCCGAGGCGACCGGCATCCCAGCTGCCGGTCACCGAGTCGATCGGGAACATGCCCGATGCGTCGCCGACGCCCAGGACGTGCCTGCCGGTGAGCCGCTCGTGCACCCACCCGGAGAGGGTCGTCATCCGGGCGACCTTGGCGACGTGCGGCTCGTCGTCGAGCACCGCCTGGTACCAGTGGGCGACCGACCAGCGCAGCGGCAGGTTGACGTCGAGCAGCTCGGTCAGCTCGGCGGCGGCGCGCTCGGTGCTGGTGTTGCGCCAGGTGCGGAACGGCACGAGCAGGTCGCCCTCGGAGTCCAGCGCCAGGTAGCCGTGCATCATCGCGGACACCCCGAGCGCCCGCAGCACGGTGGGTCGCACGCCGTGCTGGCGCTCGGCGTCAGCAGCCACGGCCGCGAAGCAGGCGCGCAGGCCGGCCCAGATGTCGTCCTCGTCGTAGGTCCAGGTGCGATCGACGAACCGGTTCTCCCACCCGTGGCTACCGCTCGCGAGCTGGCGGCCCCCCGTGTCGAGCAGGACGCCCTTGATCCGGGTGGAGCCGAGTTCGATGCCGAGCACCGCACGGCCCGAGCCGATCTCGTCACGTGGGTCGGAGTGCGACACGTCGGCCATAGGTCCTCGTTCCGATGGTGGGACAGTGCACGAGCGGCGTCGACCGCGGTCGCTCGCCGCGGCGCGTACGCAGCGTCGCACGATTGCACCGTGGCCGCCGCGGCCGGCATGGCTCACCGGGCAGGACCGACCGCTCCGACCTCGACGGGCCGGGCCGAGGACCGCGCACCGGACAGGACCTCACCGCAGAGGTGCACCTGAACCCCGAGCCGGGCGAAGAGCGCGGCCTTGACGACGAGCGCTCGCGTCGCGGCGTCGGCATCCGTGGCGTACGCGACGTTGACGTGGTTGGCCTTGTGCCGGGCCATGAACTGGTCGCGGGTGATCCCCGGGAACGTCACGTGCATGATCGGCCACTCGGGGGTGGTCGCCTGCCACCGGCGCTCGGTCTCCTCGCGCGGCAGTTCCCGCGCCTGCGCCACGCCGAGGTCGACGTGCAGCCCGTCGGGCAGCACGTACACCCGCGACCAGACGATGTGACCCGCCCTGCAGACACCGCGCAGGGTCGACCCGCCGAGCGGGAAGTACACCGGACCCTGGCGCCAGCCCTCGGCACCGGCATACCCGCCCTCCAGGTGCGAGGCCGGCACGGACCCGGAGATCTCGAACACCCACACGAACTCGTCGTCGTACCGGTCCGCCCACCGCACGTCGTGCAACGTCGTGGCCGGGTCCATGCCCATCGCGGTCCAGATGCGATGGGTGACCACGGAGTCGATCGCCACGCCCTCGTCGGCCTCGTTGAAGTGCGGCACGGCGCGGCCGGCGAACAGCTCGCGCGCACCGTCGCGCGACCGGACCGGCGGCCGCTCGACGTTGTTGAGCAGCCCCTCGGCGAGATCGGACGCCGGGCAGATGTCCTTGAGCCCCTGTTGGTATTGGATGCCGATCGCGTCGACCCCGAAGTCGTCCGCGATCCGCACCGCGGCGACGTACATCTTGTACTGCCAGCGCAGCTGCGCGGCGGTCAGCTCGGTGGCCTCGTCGGTGCCGAGCCGGAACGTCATCCCGGCCTCGGTGAGCCAGGCGCCCACCGCGTCGGCCTCGTCGTCCCCGACCCGCTGCATCTCCGCCCAGAGCGCGCTCTGCGAGAGCCGCTCCTTGTAGATGCCGATCGGGTTCATCAGCTCGTCGTCGATGATGGCGTTGTACATGCCCATGCAACCCTCGTCGAAGACCCCGATGATGGCCTTCTCCCGGAGCAGCTGGTCGGCGAGAGCGTGACCGAGCTCCTGCTCGGCGCTCCGGTCCTCCCAGGCCGCGGGTGACCAGGCCTGGACGTGGGAGTCGTCGTGCGTGATCGCCTCACCGGCGAGCCACTGCTCGAGGTTGTCCAGGAACCACGCGTCGTCGAAGGACTCGCTCCACAGGGTGGAGTAGGCCTTCCCCATCTTCGCGAGGCCCGCGTTCAGCCCCAGCAGGCCGACCAGGCCCGGCCAGCGACCCTCGAAGTTGGCCACGGTGAGGATCGGGCCGCGGTGGGTCCGCAGGCCGTGGAGCACGTGATGGCTGTACTGCCAGACGGCCTCGACGACCATCAGCGGGCTGTCCGGGGGAATGGACGCGAAGACCTCCAGACCTTGCCGCTGTGACGCGATGAAGCCGTGCCCGGCATCGGGCTGGAACTCGTGCGCGCGCACGACGGTCCATCCGCGACGTTCCACCGCCTCCACCACACGCCGCTCGACGGCCTCCTGCACCGCCCAGCCGGCTTGGTTCGCGCTCTCCCGCAGGTCTCCGCTCGCGATGAGGTAGACCGTCCGCTCCGGTGCCTCGAGCGATGCTGGTGCGGCTGGCAGCGAGTACTGGGAGCTCATCGGAGGTCCTCCTGGGTCGTCGCCGCGAGCTACGCGACGTGTCGCGGGTCGAAGTGGGCAGAGGCCCTCGTCGGTCTCCCGACG
>JBOFLR010000385.1:0-2847 GCA_051657965.1 Dermatophilaceae bacterium | reverse complement strand
CCGGTCGTCGTGATCGGCACGACCGGTGACACGGCCACCCCCTACGACGGTGCGGTGGCGATGGCCGACACGCTCGACGCCGGCGTGCTGGTGACTCATCAGGGCGAGGGCCACACCATCTACGGCGACGGCAACGAGTGCGTCGATGCGCTGGTGAACGCCTATCTCGTCGAGGGCAAGGTGCCCGCCGACGGTGCGACCTGCGCCACCTGAGGATCCGGCGTGGCCGGTATCGTGCACCGATGACCCAGGTGCGCGGTGCCGGCCCGTAGGGCGGGTGCAGCCCCGCTCTCCGAGGCCGAGATCGTAGCCGCGGCACGTCGGGTGGCCGACCGGGAGGGGATGCGGTCGCTGAGCATGCGCCGTGTCGCCGACGAGCTCGACGTCACGGCGCCGGCCCTGTACTGGTACGTGCGCGGACGCGAGGAACTGGTCGCCAAGCTCGCCGAACATCTCGCGAGCGAGCTCACCGAGAGCACCGCCACCCGGTATGCCGCGGTCCGGAGCGGAGCGGAGTGGCTGGCGGCGACCGCCGAGGTGACCCGGCAGTTCCGTGACCTCTACCGGCGCTACCCGGGTACGGCACGGGCGGTCCTGCGCGCGCCCCGGCGTGCGGCCGAGGAAGTGGCCGACATCCCGCAGGTGCGCGCCCTTCGGCGTCTCGGCGTCTCGGCGGATGACGCCGAGACCGTGTTCCGCGTCGGGGCAGCATGGACGCTGGCCTTCCTGGCCGCCGAGAGCGATCTCGAGACGGCACCGAGCAAGCTCACCGACGGTCGTGACGAATCGCTCTTCGAGCCGGGCCTGGAGTGGCTGCTCGACGGTGCACGGGCGGTGCTCGATCGGTGATCGTGCCTGATGGGCTCGGCGCCAGGTCCGGCGCCGGCCGCTGACACAAGTGGTCACATTGACCACGGCGGATCAGCGCCGGCTGGTCGGATCGTGCGCTCGTTGCACAGGTGTCGGGGCAGCGGTTCCATCGCTCCCCCCGACGTGGTTCCGTGAGGGTTCCGGTGAGCCGGCCGGAGCAGCGCGGACCAGGAGGCAGGCATGTTCGAGGAGGGCCAGCTCTACTCGGCGGTCACCACCGACCCCGACGGCGCGGTGCACGTCCATCTCGCCGACAACCACCCCGGGCTGCACGACGCCGCCTACCGGGCCCGGCGCAGCGAGATCGCCGGAGCCGCGCTGGCCCGTCGCCCGGGCGAGCCGGTGCCCACCATCGAGTACACCGACGACGAGCACGCGATCTGGCGGCTGGTGTCGGCCGAGCTCGCCCCGAAGCACGAGCGCTACGCCCACTCGGAGTTCCTCGACGCCAAGCGCGCCCTCGATCTGCCCACCGACCACGTGCCGCAGCTGCACGAGGTGACCGAGCGGCTGCATCCGCTCACCGGGTGGTCGTACACCGCCGCACCCGGGCTGGTGGCGCTCCGTGCGTTCTACGCCGACCTCGGCGCTCGGACCTTCAACTCCACCCAGTACCTGCGGCACGGCAGCCAGCCGCTGTACACGCCCGAGCCGGACATCATCCACGAGGTCGTCGGGCACGGGAACCAGCTCGCCAGCGCACGGTTCGCGGCGATCACCGAGGCTGCGGGACAAGCCAGTACGCGGCTCGAGACCGACGACGCGATGAAGTTCGTCGCCGACGTCTTCTGGTTCTCGATGGAGTTCGGCGTCATCGCCGAGGGTGGCCAGACCAAGGCGTACGGCGCCGGCATCCTCTCCAGCTACGGCGAGATGGACGAGTTCGGGCACATGGACATCCGCCCGCTCGACCTGCACCAGATGGGCACGCTGAACTACGACATCACCGCGTACCAGCCGGTGCTGTTCCGGGCCGAGAGCCTCGACCACCTGGATGACGTCGTCGGCGCCTTCTTCGAGGCGGTCGACGACGACCTCGCGGCCCGGCTGCGCGCCGAGGCCTCCGCCGCGGTCTGAGCGCGGCGACGCCCTCGCGGACATCGAGGTGACACGACACTCATCTCGAGGTGACACCGCACGCCGATATCGACCACGTCGGGGCGGCGCTTCACGTCATCTCGTCGTGGTGCGAGGTCGAGTCACCAGGCATGCGCGACGTCGACCACGACCTTGCTGCGGTTCGTCGCCGCGTCGTACGTCGTCCACACCCGGAACGGCAGGCGCGCTCGAACGCCGAGTGCGATCAGGTTCTCACCCTCGAAGCCGCCGGCCCACCGCACCTGCCGGAAGGTCGAGTACCCGGCGACCGACGGCGTGGGGGGCGAGGAGAACCAGCCGGCCCGGACCATCACCTGCAGCGTCGCGCCACCGGCCACCGGGAACGGTTTCCCCGACCCCTCCCCGTACACCATCGTGACGTAGCGGACGTCGTATCCCGGCG
Source organism: Dermatophilaceae bacterium (assembly GCA_051657965.1). GTDB lineage: Bacteria > Actinomycetota > Actinomycetes > Actinomycetales > Dermatophilaceae > JBOFLG01. The sequence goes on along the minus strand of JBOFLR010000385.1, from coordinate 476 downwards.
TGCCGCCGGGAACGTCGATCACCAGGCGGTCGAAGCAGGTGTGCCGCCCGCTCCGGATGGCGGTGGGACTACCGGTGCCCGTCGCCGGGCTCGCCTTGGCCGACGAGCCCCAAACGATGCCGCAGTACGGCGCGGAGGCCGCCGGCGTCGCGGATGTCGCCGGAGCGGCGCCGGTCGCGGCCGGCACGGCGAGAAGGACCGCGGCAGCGCCGAGTCCGGCGGCGGCGCGGCGTAACCGCCGGCTGATCGAAGGTCGCATGGTCATCGGTGGTTCCTCTCACGGCGTGACGGTTCAGCGGGAAGGAGTGCGGTCGCAGGCGCCTGATACGCCCGGGCTCGCGCTGACCGGCCGAGGAGTGCCCGGTGGCGTCGCGCGACCTCGCGTGACCTCGCGCGATCCCGCGCGTTCCCGACATCCGGCCGGGTCGGTGGCCGCCACCCGGAAGTGCGCCTGGACCACCGCGGCCGTCCGGCGT
>JBOFLR010000384.1:0-4800 GCA_051657965.1 Dermatophilaceae bacterium | reverse complement strand
GGGAGGCGGATACCGACGCGGTCACCACGCCGGACTCCGTTGTCGCGCAACGTCGCCGCGAGCGTCTCGGCGGCGTCGAGCAGCTCCTCGTAGGTGAGCACGGCACGGCCGTTGTCGATCGCCGGAGCGTCCGGGTGATCCGCGACGGTGGCTCTCAGGACGTCGACCAGAGTCCGCGGCGGTGGCGCGAGGTGCCCACGGAGCAACGGGTCCGGCGCGCTGTCGCGGGTATCGTGCACCCCCGCATTCTCCCGCGTCCGGGTGAACGTCCGGTGCTCCATGGGTCGATCCGCCGCAGCTCCCGGCTTCCCCTCTCGCGGGATCGGGAGCATCTCGCCCGCTCAGGGCGCGATGGCACCCCACGGGACCACGCGCGGACGATCGCCGGCGGGACGTCGCTTCGGGAGAACCCGGCCTCGAACGGCCACGCGCGACACCGTCTCGGCCGGCCAGCCGGGTACCTCAGGTGGCGGCGTCGCCGGCCTCGATCGCGTCGAGGTCGCGGATGGCGAACCGCAGGTGCTCCCACTCCTCCTTGAGGATGACGTGCAAGCAGCTGAGCGTGGTCTCGGACTTGCTCGGAGCCCACGGGTTGGTGCGGGTGACGGCCAGCTCGTCGGGCGTGACGGTGTGGATGAAGCCGCGCACCTCCGCGACCCGGCTCGCCCGGGCGTCCAGCACCTCCGCCCAGGTCGGCTCTTCCGTCGTGAGCACCGACAGGTCGAACCCCACCTCTTCGGCGAAGGGGCCGAGCAGACCGAGGGGATGGAACGGCCGGTCGATGCCGAGGACGGCCTGGCACAGCCAGAGGTCGGTGGTCATGACGAGGTGGCGCAGCGTCTGCGCGAACGACCACTCCCCGTCGACCGAGACGTCGACCGTTCCGGACGGCATGGCGGTGGCCCGCTCGACCGCGGTCGCCCAGGCTCCTTCGGCCGCGGCCCAGGCGGACCGTAGCCCGGCCGGGTCGGTGGCCCGCCGCAGCTCACGGCCGGGGAAGCGGCGGTCGAGCTCGGCGTCGACGAGCGGGGCGACGTCGATGCCGTTGACGTGGAACGTGGCGCCGCCGTCGGCGAGCCACGGCGCGTCGATGTCGGCGCCACGCACCTCGACGCCGCGCATGACCACCCCGGGCAGGTAGGTCTCGACGAAGCGTGCGCCGGTGAGGTCGACGCCGTCGAACTCGGCGCGCACCAGGTCGTCGGAGCCGGTGAACCGTGCAGGCATGAGTACTCCTCGGGTCAGGTCGCTGGGCGGGCCGGCGGTTCTGGACCGGCGGCCGGTGGGCGACGAGGCCCCCGCCGGCGGATGACGCGAGCCTGCCAGCCCCCGCCGACAGCACCGGGTGCCCGCGAAGGCGCGGCAGCGTCATCCGGACTGTGGAGGGGTCCGGGACACCGGCTGCGTCTCGCAGGACGAGCGCCGGGTCGCGGTCGAGGTCGGGACGCCGGTCACGGCGCACGTGCTCGACGGTCCGTTCCGCCATCCGGCCGGCCGTGTCTCGCATGTCCGGGGGGAGCTCGTCGACAGCCTCGGTCAACGCCGGAGGCAGATCGTCATGCAGCTGCTCGACCCACCCGAGGACTGTGGCGGCTGGGATCGAGAAGCGCTGGGCGACCATCGACCAGTCCTTCGTAGTGACGTCCAGCATCATCCAGTGGTCGCCGATCTTGATCGAGCTCGCCAGCCGGCGGTGCTGTGGGTCACAGGCCGCGGACGCGACGTCGTACAGCGGTGCCAGCTGTGCGCGTGCCCAATAGGGACCGACGAGTAGTTCTTCGCGTGAGCATCCGTTCCACCGATCATGACCGGCTTGACGATGTGGGTGGTCGGCGTCGAGTCCCGCGGGATGCCCCATCGGCCCGTGTCGGCGGCGGCGACGCCGAGGTGGCGGTCGTCATCCGACCAGGTCCGTGGAGTGTGGGCTGGTAGGTCAGCTCCGGGTCCACCCGTCGAGCAGGCGCAGGTCGAGCAGGTCGAGCAGGTCGAGCAGGTCGAGCAGGTCGACACGCCGCGAGTGCTCCTCGGATGACGACCGCCACCTCGAGCGGTGCAGCTCACCTCCACATCCCCGTCGCGTTCGGCTGACATCGGAGAACCGCCGGGAGATGATGTCGGGGATGGTTCTTTCCTCCTTCGTACGCGCTGTGGCCGCTGCCGTCGTCACGTCGTCGGTGGTCGTGGTGGTGGTGCCGGCGGTCGCTGCTGCGCGGGACGTCGGACCTGCATCGTCGGTGATGTCGAGCCCGTCGCCGTCCCCCGGTCCATCCCAGCCGAGCGATGCCGAGGTGGCCGAAGCCAGGAGAATTGCCGCCGCAGCCGCGGCGGAAGTCGCGGCGATCACCGCCGAGCTCGGCGCCGCCGAGGACCGGCTCGAGCAGCTGCAGCGGCGGGTGTCCGACGTCGTCGCAGCTCACGAGATCGCCCAGCAGCAGCTCGCAGCCGCCGACACGGCGGTGCGGCGAGCGACCGAGGAGCTTCGGGCAGCGACCCGCGCGGAGGAGGTCGCGGACCGGCGGCTGTCGGAGCAGGCCGGGCTGATCTACATGCAGGGCGGCGATCTCCAGGACGTCACCACGCTCGCTCTCACCCCACCGAACGTCATGTCCGACCTCGCCGTCATCCTGGACCGCAACGCCCACGAGGTGCGGGAGACCCTCGAAGCGGCGACCTCCACGGCGGCTGCCGCGGCTGAGCAGGAGCAGCGGCTCGTCGCCGCCCGGGACGCTCGCGCCGCTGCTGCGGCAGACGCGGGTCGAACGAGGGCGGCAGCCGAGAAGAAGGCCGCGGAAGTCGGCGTCGAGGCGGCTCGGCTCACGAAACAGCAGGAGCAGCTGACCGCGCGCTTGACCCGGCTGAAGCGAGAGGCGGAGGATCTCGTCGCGCTGCGCAGAGACGCGGCGGAGCGGGATTCCGCTGCCGGCCGTGGCGCCGTTGACCTGCTCGGGTTGCAGGCGGGCGGCTCGTCATCAGGTACCGGGCCTCGTGCGGCCCAGGCCGTCGCGCGCTCGATGATGCCGGCGTTCGGCTGGGATGACCCCGAGTTCACTTGCATCGTCGAGTTGTGGCAGCGCGAGTCCGGGTGGAGCTGGAGCGCGACGAACCCGTCCTCGGGCGCCTACGGCATCCCGCAATCGCTACCGGCATGGAAGATGTCGAGCGCGGGAAGCGACTGGCTCACCAACCCGGCGACCCAGATCGCCTGGGGCCTGGGCTACATCCAGGACGTGTACGGGTCGCCGTGCGCAGCGCTCGACGCGTGGCATTCCCGCTCGCCTCATTGGTACTGAGCCGATCCGCGCAGCACTTGACGCGTGGCCCGATCACGCTGTGAACCGACGTCCTGGCTCATCACGCTGATAAGGAGCTAGGACCGCGCACCTTACCGGCACCATTGCGGATCAACCGGATTGCAGATCGTCGACCTACGAGAGGGTTGGTGGAGCCAAGGGGACTCGAACCCCTAACCCCCTGCTTGCAAAGCAGGTGCGCTACCAATTGCGCCATGGCCCCGAGTGGATGCCGGCCGGCGGGATGGTGCCCAACCGAACGGCAGCGCCGGAAGATGCGTGGGCGGCATCCGGGACGCCGAGCCGGAGCTCAGCTCCTGGGGGTGTCCGTTGCCTCGGCCCAGAGCCGGTCCTCGGCATGCTTGCCCTTGAGCTGCCGGGAGAGCGCGAATGCACCACCGAGCGCGACGACGAGCACGAGGAGCTTCTTCATGTCGGACTGCACCACCTGTCGGGAGGGTCCGGGTGGTGGGCCTAAGAGGACTTGAACCTCTGACCTCTTCCTTATCAGGGAAGCGCTCTAACCGTCTGAGCTATAGGCCCGTCCGCCCGATCGAGAGACACCACCTCGCAGGTGGCGCGGTGCACGAGGCTACCCGATCGGCGCAGCCTGCCCCAAACCACCGCCTGCGCTGTCCGATCGGCGCGCCGAAGGCGACAGATCGATCGTCGCCATGACGACGAACAGGGCCAGATGGTCGCCGGGCCGGAGCCCTGGGCCTGGATGCCCGACGAGCCGGTAGATCGGTGCGTGGCCCGGGGACGAAGCGGCGAACGCGCGCCGGATCAGTCGTCGGTCAGCGTGAGCTGCACCCCACCCACCAGCGCGCTCGACACGTTGTAGAGGAACGCACCGAGAGTGGCGATGGCGGTGATGATCACGACGTCGACGACCGCGAGAACGGTGGCGAGCGACACGACTCGGCCGAACCCGACGAAGTCCTTGATGTCGAACGGCTCACTGTTGTTCGACGACAGGATCCCGCCGACGACGCCGTTCACGCTGTCGAATACGCCCATCGCCTCGAGCACCGTCCACAGCACGACCGACATGACCACCAGCGCGATGCCCAGGGCAACGGAGAGCAGGAACGAGATCTTCATCGTCGACCATGGGTCGACCCGCGCGACGGTGAGCCGCACCCGACGCGGCTGGCCCGGCGACCCAGGGGGCGACCCGGGCCGAGCGGTCACGGCCGGTGAGGACGACACCGGGGCGGCTGTCGGTGCGGGGCGTGTGGGAGCCGGCCGTGCAGGTGCCGACGGTGCTGGTCGCGCCGGGGCGGCCGGTGCCGGCGACGACGCCATCGGCGCCTGGCCTGGAGCCGGGAACCCGGACGCCGCCGCCTCACCCCGTGGAGCGGCAGCAGCGGCAGACGGGATGGGACGCTGGGCAGGCTGGGCCGGTGCCGGAGCGGAGCCCGCGGCGGCCCGGGCCGGCGGCGGCCCGGGCGCTGCGGTCGGCAGGACGGGCGCTGGGCCAGCCACGGCCGGCCGGATGGACGACCCG
>JBOFLR010000383.1:0-4358 GCA_051657965.1 Dermatophilaceae bacterium | reverse complement strand
GTGCGGCCGATCGGCCCGACTACCTGGTCGTTCGGCGAGGGCAGGTCGCCGTCGCAGCCCCACACGCTGCTGTCGCTCGGCCTCGTGAACGACGCGACGGTGGCGCCGGAGGTGTCGGTGAACGTCATCCGGTCACCCGAGGTGCGGCCGGTGAACCGCACCTCGGGCCGGTCGGCGAACGGCTGGATGGTGAGCGCCCGGTCGGTGTAGGCGTTCCAGGCATCCTCGACATAGGGGCGCAGGTAGCCGCCGTCGAGCAGACCGGCCCCGACCGCCTTGCCGGGCGCCAGCACCCGCAGCACGGTGCCGTCGGCGCGGGTGATGACGGTGCGGTCCCACCCCGGCGTGCCGCGGAGCCCGTTGATGACGTTCTCCCGCCCGCCCACGACGATCCGTCCGGTCGACCTGGTCTGGCCGTCGCTCCCGGTGACGGACACCTCGTGCGGGATGGCGAACATGTCGACCTGCGAGCTGTTCAGCCACAGGCCCGCGTCGTTGTAGGTGAACTCGCTCCAGTCGAAGAGGATGTCGCGGTTCTCGTCACCACCCGCCCATGGCGCCGGCTGCACCAGCCCGTCGGGGGTGAGAAACAGCTTCAGCTTCTTGCCGTAGGAGAAGTAGATTCGGCCGGAGAAGTTCTTGGGGATCTGCAGCGTGGTGGTGCCGCCGTTGCTGGCGCCGCTGATGGAGACGTCGGGTGCGGGTGACGGTGGCAGGCTGCCGGCCGGCCACGGCCGGTAGGTGCCGGAGGCGTCGACGTAGCCGAGCCGGCCGCTGGCCAGGTCGATGCCGAGCACGTACAGGTGCAGCGCGTCGTTCCGTCCGGCGGCGTTGGTGACGGTGATCGGCAGCACGGCCGGGCTGTTCTCGGCGGCGCCGCTCGGCGATGCGGGAAGAGCAGCGAGCCCGATCGTCGTCGCCGCGGCGAGGACGATCGCGGTCAGCCGGCGGAGGAGTCGAAGCCTGGCCATTTTTGTTTACCTTCCTTACAAAGGGAGGTCTCGATCTTCCCCAACGCGGTCCGATCCGTCAACAGCAGGAGGCGCGACCAGGCCGAGGCAGCCGGCGGCGGCGCGGCGGGGTGGCGCGGCGGGGTGGCTGGATGGCGCTGCCGTGACAGGTGGGCTGTCAGTCGGCTCAGCGGTGGTAGGCGACCGCGATGGCCGTGCCGACCCGAGCGTTGTGACGCACGAGGGCGAGATTGGTCTTGAGCGACCGCCCACCGGACAGCTCTACGAGCCGGCCGAGCAGGTAGGGGGTGACGTCCTTGCCGCGGATGCCGCGCGCGTCGGCATCCGCGAGCGCTCGCTCAATGACGCCGTCGATCTCGGCCCTCGGCATCTCCTGCTCTGCCGGAACGGGATTCGCGATCGAGATGCCGCACCCGAGCCCGAGGTCCCAGGTGGCGTGCATGAGGCGCGCCACGTCATCCGGGCTGTCGAGGCGCATCGGCACCGGCACGCCGCTGGACCGCGAGAAGAACGACGGGAACTCGTCGGTTCCGTAGCCCACCACCGGCACGCCGAGGGTCTCGAGCACCTCGACCGTGCGGCCGATGTCGAGGATCGACTTCACCCCCGCCGACACCACCGCGACCTCGGTGCGCGAGAGCTCGGTGAGGTCGGCGGAGACGTCCATGCTCGACTCGGCGCCGCGATGCACCCCGCCGAGGCCGCCGGTGACGAACACGCGGATGCCGGCCAGCGCCGCCACCCGCATGGTGCTCGCCACGGTGGTCGCGCCGTGGGCACCGGTGGCGATCACGTGCGGCAGGTCGCGCACGCTGACCTTTCGGATGCCGCCGTCGGAGCCGAGCAGCTCGAGCTGGTCGGCGGAGAGCCCGACGGTGGGCCGGCCGGAGAGCACCGCGACGGTCGCCGGGGTGGCGCCGTGCTCGCGCACGATGGCCTCGACCTCACGGGCCATCGCGACGTTCTCGGGGTACGGCATCCCGTGGCTGATGATGGTCGACTCCAGGGCCACGACCGGCCGGCCGGCGGCGAGGGCGTCGCGCACCTCGGGGGCGACGTCGAGCATCGGGTGCGTGGTCGGCGCCGTCGTGGCCGGCGCCGTCGCGGTCCGGGCCGTCGCGGTCCGGTCGATCGTGGTCCGGTCGGTCGTGGTGGGGGCAGTCGCGGTCCGGTCGATCGTGGTCCGGTCGATCGGGACACCGTCGGTCGCCGGTCGGGGAGCCGGGGTGGAGGCGGTCGTCATCCGGACAGCTCCTCGGTGAGTGGCCGGTCGGGGCCGAGGTGGGCGGCGACGAGCGCCGCGGTCAGGTCGGGCCGCACGGTATCGGATGACGCGCAGGTGAGCGCCGCGCACACCTGGCCGAAGCGGACGGCCTCGACCGGGTCGTGCCCGGCGAGGAGGCCGTGCACGTACCCGGCGGTCATCGCGTCGCCCGCGCCGGTGACGTCGGCGACCTCGGTGGGCGGAGCGGCGATGCGGATGACGCGCACGCCGCCGGTCGGGTGGGCGCTCGCCACGCCGCCGGCCGGGTGGGCGCTCACCAGGAGGCTGCCTCGGATGCCGCGGCGCACCCAGACGTGCGTGACCCCCCGGAGGTGCAGCTCGCGAGCAGCGGCGACGAGTGCGTCGACGTCGTCCACGACATCCTTGGCGCGGCCGGCATCGGCAGCGAGTGCGTCGACATCGTCGGCGGCGTCGGCGTCGTGAGCCCGCCTCGCCTCGTCGGTGGCGCGGGCGGCACCGGCACCGGCATCCGCGATCTCCTCGCCGATCCGGCGGCCGACGAGGGCGGCCAGCTCGTCGACATTCGGGGTGACGGTGTGGACCGGGCGCTCCGGACGCAGGGCCGGCGCGAGGCGGGCGGCCTTCGACACGCTCACCGGTTCGAGCACGACCGGCACGCCGGCGGCCGCGGCGGCATCCAGCGCCCAGCTGACGACCTCGACGTCGAGGTTGGCGTCGACGACGAGAGCACCGGCCCCGTCGAGCAGGGCCGGCAGGGTGTCGAGGTCCGCGGGCCGCAGCTCGTCGGTCGCGCGGAGGTCGGCGACGGCGAGCACCAGGTCGCCGGTGTCGTCGAGCACCGCGGTGTAGCTGCCCGTGGGGTGCGGGGTGCGGATGACGTGCCGGCAGTCCACACCTGCCTTGGCGGTGCGGGCGAGCACCAGGTCGCCGGCCGGGTCCTCCCCCACCGCGGTGAGGAGCGTGACCGGCGTGCCGAGCCGGGCCAGGTTCTCGGCGACGTTGCGCGCTACTCCCCCAGCCGACCACGACGCCGTGCCCGGGTTGCTCGTGCGTGATACCGGCGCCGAGGTGGTGCGCACCTTGGTGTCGAGCACCGCCCCGCCGACCACGACGACCCGAGCGGATGGCGGCACCGCGCCAGCGTAGGCGCTGGTTGACTGCTGACGTGCTACCCGACCGCGTGCCACGCATCGAGCGACCGCCCGTGGTGCTGCGACCGTTCCGCACCAAGGACGCCGACCTCGTCCTCAGCGCCGGTGGCGACATCGCGATCATCGGCGTGACCACGGTGGCGCCTGATGGCGACCTCCCGCAGGCGGTCGACTGGATCGAGCGCCAGCACCACCGTCTCACCACCGGGCACGGCTACTCCTTCGCCGTCGCCGATGCCGTCACCGACCGGGCCGTCGGACAGATCGGGCTGTGGACGCCGGAGATCGAGCACGGCCGCGCGCGTGCGGGCTACTGGATCGGGCCGGCGTTCCGCGAACGGGGCTACGCCACGGCGGCGCTCGCCGCGCTCACCGAGTGGGCTCTCGGTCTGGAGCAGGTGCACCGGGTCGAGCTGCACGTCGAGCCCTCGAACGTCGCGTCGTGCCGCGTCGCCGAGGCCTGCGGCTTCGAGCGCGAGGGTCTGCTCCACTCCTGGCTACCCATCGGCGACGCCCGGCACGACGTGTACCTCTACAGCGTCATCCGGCCGCCCGTCACCGGTGACACCGTCTCCAGCTGACCATCGGTCATCGAATCCGGCCGCGTTCGGTAGTGCCGCCAAGCGCCAGGGCTGGACCAGCCGGTCCTGCCCTGGCATAAACTGCCAACGGAGGTGATGAGGATGGCAACGCGGAACGTGGTTCTCAGTCAGCACCAGCACGAGCTCGTCGAGGCGCTGGTGGAGTCGGGGCGGTACCAGAACGCCAGCGAGGTGTTACGCGAGGGTCTGCGCCTGGTGGAGCGCCAAGAGCACGAGAACGCCATCAAGACCAGGGCGCTGCGTGCCGCCGCCGAGCTGGGCTGGTCCGACCTGTCGTCCGGGCGTTTCGACGATGTCGCAGACGATGGTCTCGACGACTTCCTCTCACGGCTCGGCCGCGACGCGAAGCGGGCGCGACCTGCTGGCTGATGGACCGCTATCGGCTCAC
>JBOFLR010000382.1:0-3716 GCA_051657965.1 Dermatophilaceae bacterium | reverse complement strand
GGTGCGCCGCGGACTCCGCGGCCGCCAGGTCCTCGAGCGCCTCGTGCACGACGAGCGCCGGATGCGGCGGCACGTCGAGCTCGGGCGCGAGCTGGGCCAGCTGCTCCACCGCCGACTCGCGGGCGCGGGTCAGGTGGTCGAGCGGGCCGCCGCCGGCGTCCTTCCAGGTGGCGCCCGGGCGTACCTCGATCTCGTCGACGGCCTGGTCGATGGCCTCCAGCCGGTCGAGCGCCCACGCCGTGAGCTGGTCCGCCGACTCCGGTTGCGGCGCCGCGGCCGGCACGACGTCCGCCGCCACAACGTCCGCCGGCACCGACAGGGGGACGGATGACGGCGACGACGGTGAGGATGGCGATGACGACGGCCGGGTGGGCGATGACGATGGCCCGGTGGGCGTCGGCGCGAGCCCGAGCCCCTGCCAGAGCTCCTGCACCGACCGTCGGTCGGGTGCCGGCGGCAGGGCCAGGACGGGGGACGCCGGCGTGGGGCGAGGTGGTGCCTGCTCTGACAGGTGCTGGGCTGCCTCGCGCAGCACGCGGCCACGATTTCGGAGGGCGTCGACGAGCTCGGTGTGGTCCTCGTCCGGCTCGGACTGCTCCTCCAGCGGCATCCGCAGCTCGTCGAGGATCCGCGCCGCCTGCGCCAGCCGGTCGGAGAGGTCGGCGCGCTGCACGTCATCCGCACCCGCCGGGAGCTGCGGGAGCTGGGCCGTGACGTCGAGCGCCTCCCGCGCGCGGTCCGCCGGCGACCGGTGGTCGTCGCGCGAACCCGGCTCCGTGGTGGCACCGGGTGCTCCGTCGTCCTCGGCGGCGCCGGATGTACCGGCGACCTCGGCGGGGTCGCTCGCACGCCGATCATCGCTGCCGGTCGAGAAACCGGGTCGTGTGGCGAGCCGTCCAGGACGGTTACCGGCCCCTGCCCAACCCGCCAGGCCGGGGAACACCGACGGCGACCCGTGCGTCACCTGCTCGGGTGCGTCGTCGGTCGCGAACGAGGCGACGGCCGGAGTCGTCGCCGCCGGAAGCAGGCCGGCCGGCTCGACCGCGGGAGGCAGGAGCGGCTGGGTGGACGGTCCGGTCCGGTCCACGCCCGGGACCGGAGGGGCGAGCTGGCCGAGACTGTCGTCACGCAGGGCGGCGGCTCGCTCACGGAGCCGGTCGACCAGGCCGCCGTCGGAGGCGTCGTCCGGGGCGCCGGCCTCCCGCGCGCGCTCGACATCCTCGGCCATGGCCTCCAGGGCGCGGGCCACCCGCCAGAGCTGCTCGGCGCGGGTGTCCTCGGGCAGCGCGGGAAGCCGGTCGGTGTACTCCAGGGCTCGACGCGCCCGGTCGGCGGGCGACCCCGTCCCCTCGGCGGTCGAGTCGTCGGCCTGCGCGTCGGTCTGCGGCGGGAGCTCGTCGGTGGAGAAGCCCGCAGGCTTCTTGAACGCTCTCGCGAGCGGGCCGTCGCCGGGCGACCCCTGCCCCCATCCGGCGACTCCGGGCAACGGCGGCGAGACGGGCGAGAACGGCGCCCCTGAAGCGGGCGGCAGGAGGCCGGCCGGTTCGGTCGCGGGCGCGAGCAGCGGTCGGGTCGACGGCGCGCCGGTCGACGGTGCATGGGTCGACGGCGTGGTCTGCTCTCCGCCGGAGGTCAGCGGCGGCGACGCACCTCGACTGTCCTCGCGCAACGCGGTCGCTCGCTCCCGGAGCCGGTCGGCCAGGTCCTCATCCGCGCCGTCGACGGGGATGCCGTCACCGCGCGACCCCTCGAGGTCCTCGGCCATCGCCTCCAGCGCCCGAGCCAGCCGCCACAGCTGCTCCGCGCGGGTGTCCTCGGGCAGCTCGGGAAGCCGGTCCGTGAACTCCAGCGCTCGGCGTCCCCGGTCGGCGGCCGACTCAGGCACACCGTCGCCCGAACCGCTCGACTCCGCAGAGGTCGGTGGCGACCCGGTCTCCGACGTCCACGAGCCTGGCCGCTGCGCGAACGTGCCGTCCCGATCCGCGTCCTGTCCCCACGCACCGAGCCCGGGAAACGACGACGGCTCCGGGCGCGTGAGCTCGCCGTCCCGACTCGTGTCCTGTCCCCAGGTACCGAGTCCGGGGAACGAGGACGGCTCCGGTGCCGTGACCGCCTGCTGGCGCGGGCCGGTGGGCGTGGAGCCCGGTGTGTCGTCGCGCCCCCGGGCCGGACCGGACGCCGAGGTCGGCGTACCGCCCTGTCCTGCACCGGAACCGGCTCCATCGGCATCCGGCTGCGGCGCCGCCGACGTGTCGTCCGGCTGCTCGGGCAGGTCGGTCTCGGACTTCCCGGTCGCGTGGTCGTCCGCGTCGGGTTCGGCGTCGGTACCGATCGACCGCCTGCGCATGTCGTCCGCGTCATCCGTACCGGCCGGCTCGTCCCCGCCCTGACCGGGGCTCGACGGGTTCTGCGGCGGGATGTCGACGACCGGGACGAACGGGCGGCTGGCCGGTTTGCCGGTCTCGGCCGGGCCCCGGCCTCCCGGCGTGGGACCGAGCTGGTCCCCTGGTGGCTGGCCGACCCAGCTGCCCGGCGGCTGCGGGCCACGTCTGAGCTCCTCCCAGGACGGCCGGACGTCGAGCGGCGGGATGACGAGCCCCCCGGAGTGCCAGCTACCGACACCACCCACCCCCCGGTGCCCGGTCGCGGGCGGCAGCACCGGCGGATCGTCGGGCGAGAAGGCCGGCCGGTCGCCCTTCGGGAGGGGCCGTTCCGGCTCCTCGGGCTGGTGCGGCAGCCGGACCACGTCGTCGGCGTCCGGCAGGGAGACCTCGTCGGGGGTGTCCGTGCCGGTCTCGTCGCCGCCGTCGGCGAGGTGCGGCACCGACTCCTCCCGGCCGACCTCCACCTCGGGGACCTTGAGCGGGTCGACGACCTCCTGAGGCATCGACCGGTCGGGGTCTCCCGGGAACAGGGTGGGCAGGTGTTTGCGCTCCGGCAGCTCGGGCGGGAAGTCGGGGTGATCGTCGGGGTCGACGTCGGTCAGGTCGGGCATCGGGTCGGGGAACTCGACCGGCGCACCCGTAGCTGCCGCCGGCGATGAACCCGTGCCGGACCCGCGCGACCCTGACTGCTTCGACCGGTCGTCCTGGCCTGTCGTCCCGGAGGAGGACGTCGGCGGCAGGTGCGGAGCGTCCGGGGAGGTCGTGCCCAGCCGCGAGCCGGGCACCGCATCGGTCGGCCTCGAGCCAGGTGATGCCGAACCGGCCGGGGTCGAACCGGCCAGGGAGGTGACCGGCGCCCCCGGGGTCGTCCCGCCGGTGGTCGCCGGACCGGACATCCCCGACGACGAGCCGGGCGTCGCCGGACCGGACGCCCCCGACGACGAGCCAGGCGTCCCCGAGGACGTCGCCGGACCGGACGCCCCCGACGACGCCACGCCAGACGTGCCCGACGACGACGCCGAACCGGACGCGCCCGACGTCGGACCGGACGCCCCTGAGGACGTCCCCGGACCGGACATCCCCGACGACGACGGCACGCCGGGGTGTCCCGAAGTCCAGCCCGTGCTCGGTACGCCGTTCGCGCCGGGCGTTGCTGTTACCCCGGTCGGCGACCCCGGACTGCGGATCACGGTGGTGACCAGTGGTGTCGTCGAGCCCGGCGAGCCGGCGTGGGGAACACCCGTCGAACCGGTGGGAGCAGTACCGGTCGAGCCGGCGCCGCCGGACATGGGCGGCATCACGAGCGGTGAGGGCATCATCGGCGTCACGGGT
>JBOFLR010000381.1:0-1503 GCA_051657965.1 Dermatophilaceae bacterium | reverse complement strand
CCCGTCTGACGGATCTGACGCTTTCCGCGTCCATGGTCAGGCCCGACCGGGCGGACGGCCCGAGGTCGCCTGGTACCAGGTGCGGGCGGCATCGTCCACGAGCGGCTCCGCCGGGTCACGGCCGACGAGCTCCCACGCGAGGTCCGCGTCCATCCACCGGTCCGTGGAGAGCATCGCCGCGACGGAGGCGGGGGCCCGAACCTCGTCGGGCGGTGTGAAGCCGGCAGCCGCCAGTACGTCGGCGAGCGCCACCGGTGCGGGCCGGGCGGCGTGCACGACGGGTGGCGGGTCCCCGAACAGGGCCAGGTCGACGACGAGCCGAGCCAGGTCGGCGACGCCGAGCGCCGAGATCAGGGCGGACGGGGCCCGTTCGGCGGTGCGCGCCGCTGTGGCGGCAGCCGGAACGGCCCACCGGTCACCGGCGCCCACGACGATCATCGGCCGGATGACGGTGGCGCCCGCTGCGAGGGCCCGCGCCTCGCCGACGGCCCGGCTCGCGCTGAGGGGCGAGTCGGGCGCGACCGGGAGGGTGCCCTCGGCACCGCCTCGCAGTGGACCGCGGCCATAGACCGCCGCGGTCCCGATCTCGACGCACCGCGCCCCGCCTCGAGCCGCCGCAGCCGCCACGGTGCCGGGGCCGGACGTGTTGACGTCGAGATCGGCCCCGTCGATGACGTGGGCGGCGTTGACGACGACGTCGGCGCCGTCGAGCACGCGGCGAAGGGCCTCGGGGTCCCGGGGGTCGGCAGCCCACCGGTCGTCGTCACCGGTGGGTGTCACGACCCCGGGCCGCAGTACCCCGCGGACCTGGCCGACGCGCGGGTCGGCCAGCGCTGCGGCGTGGACCGCCGCGCCGACGAAGCCCCTGGCGCCGAGGACGACGACGACCGCCCGGCTCACGAGGCGACGGACACGGCGACGCGCGCTCCTACCGCCCCGCCCTGATGCACCGTGACGATCGAGGCGCTGGGCTCGCGGGCGAGCTCGACGGTCGCCGGCTCGTCGAGCTCGACGTACGCCGCGAAGTCGGCTCCGACGGCGACCACCGGCCGCCCGCCGTTCGCGAGCACCGCCGCCTGCCGGGCCGCCTCGAAGAGGAGCATGCCGGGGACGTGGTCGGAGGGGTGGTCGAACAACGACGGATGACTGGTGTCGACGCGCAGAGTCCAGGGCCCGCCCACGGGCCCGGTGATGACGACGTCACGATCCCGGGTGCGCCCGACGACGGCGCAGCCGAGCGTGGAGTCCTCGTCGGTGCGGATGCCGGGCGAGGTGCGCCCGCGGCGCAGCGCGGCGTAGACCGCCGGCCGGAGCACGACGACGACACCCCATCCGGTGAGTAGGTCGCGTCCGGCAGCGGCAACGGTGACGCCGAGGTCGTACCGGCCCTTCCGCCCGGCGGGCGTCATCCGGACGGTGACGACGAGGTCGAGCGGTCGGTCGCCGACCGGCAGCGGGTCGCCCGACCAGGCGACGCCCATCCGCTTCATGACGAACTGGTCG
>JBOFLR010000380.1:0-2533 GCA_051657965.1 Dermatophilaceae bacterium | reverse complement strand
GCGGTCATGACGAGCACGTGCGGCGGCACGTTCCCCTTGCCGCGCAACGCATCTCGCTGCTCGACCCCGAACCGGTGCTGCTCGTCGACGACGACCAGCGCCAGGTCCTGGAAGTCGACCGCCTCCTCGAGCAGCGCGTGGGTGCCGATGACGATGCCGGCGTCGCCGGAGGCGATGTCGAGCAGTGCGCGGCGACGCTGGGCCGCTGACAGGCTGCCGGTCAGCACGGCCACCCGGGTGCCGTCGTGCGCACCGCCGAGCATGCCGCCCTCGGCGAGATCGCCGAGCATCGCGGTGATGGTGCGGTGGTGCTGCTGCGCCAGCACCTCGGTCGGGGCGAGCAGCGCAGCCTGGCCACCGGCATCCACCGCCTGGAGCATCGCACGCAGGGCTACCACGGTCTTGCCCGAGCCCACCTCCCCCTGCAACAGCCGGTGCATCGGCACCTCGGCCGCCAGCTCCGCCGCGACCTGCTCGCCGATGTCGCGCTGACCGGCGGTGAGCGCGAACGGGAGGCGGTCGTCGAACGCATCGAGGATGCCGCCCGGGCGAGCCACGCGGGATCGCGTCGACTGGCTGGCGACCGCCCGCCGCCGCTGGGCGAGCGTGACCTGGAGCACCAGCGCCTCCTCGTACCGGAGGCGGCGACGCCCGGTCTCGACATCGGCCCACTCCTCCGGCGTGTGGATGCCGCGCAGCGCCATGGTGCGCGGCACCAGGCGACGGCGCCGGAGCACGTCGTCGGGTATCGCGTCGGGCACGTCGTCGAGCACCTCGAGCACGCGCATGACGCTCTCGCTGACGGTCCACGAGTGCAGCTTCCCGACCCTGCGGTAGAACGGGATGAGGTCACGACGCTCGCCGTCGTCGTCGTCACGGTCGTGGAGCATGGTGTAGCCGGGATGGGCCAGCTGGAGGCGGTCGCGATACCGCGAGACCGTGCCGGCGAAGATGCCACGGGCGCCGGGGACGAGCACCCGGACGTGCGGGTGCGGCCGGAAGTAGGTGACGTTCAGGTCGTGCCGTCCGTCGGTGATGACCACCTCGAGCAGGCTCCCGCGGCGCGAGACCATCGTCCGCAGGTTCTGCGACTTCACCTCGGCGACCCCGACGAGGAACTGCCCGACCTCGACCGACCCCAGGTCGCTCTCCCGGGTGCGGTAGCGCCGGGGCCAGAACGCGAGCAGGTCGCCGACGGTGCTGATGCCGCGGGCCTTGACGAACTCGTGAGCGGTGCTGCCGATGACCTTGGTCAACGGCGTCGACTCGGTGGCCATGCCTACTCCATCCCCGCCTACTCCACCCCGATGAGCAGTGGGTAGACCGGCTGACCACCGTCGACGAGCATCACCTCGAGGTCGACGCGGTCCCGCCCGACCACGTCGGCGACCCGGCGGGCGAGCACGAGCCCGCCGGTCTCCTCGGCCCCGGCGACGAGCGTGACCAGCTCGCCGCCGCCGCCGAGTAGCCGGTCGAGCACGTCGAGCGCCGCCGCTTCGAGGTCGGAGCCGAGGAAGGCGACGTCGCCGTCGACGATGCCGAGGATGTCGCCCGGGTGGCACACGCCGGCCCAGGTCAGGGCCTCCTTGCTCGCCACCGACACCGCACCGTGCCGGGTGGACGACGCCGCGCCGGCCATCGCGGAGAGGTTGGCGTGCACCGGACGGCCGGGATCGAGCACCGCCACCGCGGCCAGCGTCTGCACCGTGGCCCGCGCGGGCACGACGTGGGCGTCGATGCCGTCGCTCCCGGCGGCCTGCGCGGCGACCCCGGCGGCGAGCAGGGTGTCGGGGTCGCCCGGCACGATGACGACCGACGTGGCCCCGGTGGCGCGGGCTGCGGCGAGCAGCTGCCCGGCGGAGGCACGCCGTCCGGGCGCGGACTCCACGACCACCGCACCGGCGGCTCGCAGCAGCGCCGCGACGCCCGCTCCTGGTGCACCGGCCACGACACCGAGCGACGCCGGGTGCGCGAGCTCCTCCAGCCGCGGGTCGAGGTGGGTGACGCGGATCCGCCGCAGCCGACCGGCGGTGATCCCGGCCTCCACCGCGGCCCCGGCGTCGTCGACGTGCACGTGGACGTTCCACAGGTCCGGACCGCCGACGACGAGCAGGGAGTCGCCGAGACCGTCGAGCACCTCGGTGAGGCGGTCGACCAGCTCCGGAGTGCTGTCCTCCACGAGGTACATGACCTCGTAAGCGGGTCTGCCGCCGACGAGGTCGCCGCCGAGGTGACCTCGGGGGAGGTGTCCCGGCTCGAGGTCGGACCCCGCCGGCGTGGCGTCATCCGGGGTCGCCGAGGTACGCCACTCGGCCCGGTGCGCGAGGCCGATGCCGCCGGCCAACAGTCCTTCGTCATCGGCGGTCCAGGTGCCGGCGACCACGCGGTGGAAGGACTCGAGCAGGAGCACACAGCCCGCTCCCCCGGCGTCGACCACCCCGGCTCGGGCGAGCGCGGGCAGCTGGTCGGGGGTTCGTGCGAGCGCTTCGCTCGCGGCATCCGCGGCGGCCTCGCAGACCTCGACGAGCGAGCC
>JBOFLR010000379.1:0-9073 GCA_051657965.1 Dermatophilaceae bacterium | reverse complement strand
GCCTCGCCCTCCCAGGTCGGCTCCAGGCGCCGGAACTCGACCTCGAGGTCCTGGCCGCGTTCGTGGAGCGAGAGCGCGAGGTCGTTCCAACCGTCCGCCAGCTCGAAGAGCACCGTGGGCGAGCCCCGGTGCAGGATCTCCAACAGCACCGGCTCCTCGACCTGCCCGAAGGTGGCCCGGCAGAACGCCGACAGCTGCTCCGGCCGGCGCAGGTCGATCTCGGCGGAGAGCACCTCGGCGTGGCCGACCGGCTCGTGGCGCGCCGCAGGTGTCGCGGCGACCGGCCGGAAGTCGAACGGCTCGGGCCGGTGGCGGTGCAGCTCCGCCGGGCCGAGGTAGGCGCCGTCGGACCGGTCGTCGTGACCGCCGCCAGGATGCGATGCGTCCTCGCGCGGATGCCGAGGAGGCCAGGTCCGGTCCGGGCCGCCACCGGCCACGTCGACCAGGCTGGGGTCGCTGGCGGAGACGTTCATCGTGTACCTCCGATGGAGGAAGGCCGGTCCGCCCCGAACGACGCGTAGGCCGCCGCGGCGTCGGCGGCCGCCGTCTCGTAGCCGGCGGCGACCTCGTCGGCGACCCGGTCGGCGAAGCCGACGAGGCGTTCGAGCTGAGTGACGACGTCGACCACGTACTCCAGCGCCTGGGTGTGCACCTCGGCGAACGAGAGCGACTCCTGGAAGTCGCCCATCAGCACCGGCCCGCGGGCCGCCGGCACCATGTCGCCGAGCCGGTCGCGGTGCACCATGATCGCGTCAGCCTGCGCACCGAGTTGGCGAGCGAACTCACGGAGCTTTCCAGGCTCGACGGCATACGATTGCGCCGACGGACTTGCATTCATGATTCGGGTCTCCTTCGGTGAGTCAGGCGATCGCGACGGCCTCCGCTTCCGGATCGACAGACCTTCGCCGGGCCGCTGTTCTCGCGACCCGGCGACGACCTTCCGACCACAACGGTCCGCACGAACTGGGAGGAGTGGCGACGACATGCGTGCCCACACCATCTCCAGGCGTCGACGTCCAACTGCTCAGACGACCCCGCCGCTGCCGATGGCGTTGGCGTTGATGCGTTCGGTGTCCATGAAGTCCAACCGGTTGACATTCATGATGAACTGTAGATTGTCGCTCTGTTGGTTGATTGCGTGGATCGCCGTGGCGAGGTCGGTGTTGACCATCCCGGCAGTTTCACCGGTCGGCGACTGTAGCCACTCCCAGACATTCCGAGTGAACATCTTCTGGAAGTCCTCGTGAATCTGCGTCAATTCGGCAGCGGCCTTCTTGTAGGCGAGGGCGATGTCTTCTGTTCCCTGCGGATCGTGCGCGAAGCGATCGTACATTTTCGGCTCCTGTTCCTTATCACTAACTTCTTCTCAGCGGACTGTTCGGTCACGCCGTCCGTGTCGTCGCTCCGCTGTAGACGTCGGTCTCGATCGACAGGTTGTCTGTCTCGGTCCCACTGATGTTTCGAGAAACGTTGTCCGCGGTGTTGCTCGTCTCCGCCAGCGTCTTGTCGATGGTCTGCTTGAAGATGAGCGTGTCGTTCGAGATGCGTCGGTGATACTTCATGACGCTCTCTTGGGCCATGAGAGCAGGACGGATATGCGGGCCGGCCTGATACTTCGGGTCGTTGAGGATCGGCGTCACGACGCCATCGCACCTGGAGAAGATTGCCTCCTTCTTCTCGTCGAGATCCCTCAGCCCGGCCGCGATAGCGATCAACTCGGCGGGAGTGATGACGGTGTTGTTCTTGTTGTTGCTGGCGAGTGCCACTGGTCAGCTCCTTCGTCGTGTGGTTCGACATAAGCCACTTCGTGTACCCAAATCGCGGCTCGCGACTGAGTTGCACGGCTGAAGTGGCACGCAAACGACGGTAGGGGAGGCGAAGGCCGGCATCCGACGGCACTGTGCACGACAGCGCCATCGACACTTCTGCCGATAGTCGGCACGACCTCCAGGCAGGATCGCCGAAGTGCGCGAGCACCGAGACCGGACCGCTCGTACCGAGCAGTCTGGTCTCGACGCGAGTCAGGAGCGGGGCGGGTCCCAGGCCAGCTGGAGCAGCCCGCTACCGGGCGAACGCCGCAGCAGCACACCGCGACCCGGCGGCTGCGGCGTCATCTTCATCCCCGCGAACACGGCACCCTCGGCCGGGTCGCCGGACAGCAGCAACCCGGCGGCACCCACCTCGGTGACCCGCTGCACGAGCGGGTCGTACAGGCCTCGCGACGCGCCGGCGGACCGGCGGGCCAGCACCACGTGCAGGCCGACGTCCCGGGCGTGCGGCACCAGTGGCACGATCGGCTCGAGCGGCGAGCCGCCGGAGGCGACGAGGTCGTAGTCGTCGACCACGAGGTACAGCTCCGGGCCCGACCACCAGCTGCGCTCGCGCAGCTGCTGCGGCGTCACGTCGTCCGGCGGCATCCGCTGCCGCAGGGTGACCGCGATCCGCTCGGCGTGCTCCGCCGCGGCTTCCGCACTCGTCACGTAGGCGAACAGGTGCTCGTCGTCGACCTCGGCGAGCAGGCTGCGCCGGTAGTCGACCACGACCATCCGGGCCTCTTGCGGGGTGCACGCCGCGGTGAGCCGCCGAGCCAGCAGCCGCAGGGCCGCCGTCTTGCCGCTCTCGGTGTCGCCGTAGACCAGCAGGTGAGAGTCGGCGGAGAAGTCGAGCACGGCCGGGCCGAGGTCGCGCTCGGACAGGCCGACCGCGAGCCTGGTCGGGGTCGGCTCGACACCGCGCCGCGCCACGGCGTCCTCCAGCTCGGTGAGCTCGACCCGCCTGGGCAGCAGGCGAACCGGAGGTGCCGGGTCGGCCGGCCACGCCTCGCGGATGGCGCCCGCTCCCGCACCGGCGGCCTCCGACATGCCCTCCGCCCCGGCGACGTCGTCGACGCGCGGCACCGCGGTGAGGAAGTGCAGCCCGTCCTTGGTGATGCCGCGCCCGGGGCTGCCCTCGGGCACCTTCATCGCGACCCGCCGGCCCAGCTCGGAGTCGATCGGGTCGCCGAGCCGCAGCTCGAACCGGGTGCCGAGCATGTCCTTGACCGCCGGCCGGATGTCCATCCAGCGCGAGGTCGTCACCACGAGGTGCACCCCGTAGGTGAGCCCGCGCGAGGCGATCGCCGCGACCTGCTCGTAGAGCCGGTCGAAGTCGTCCTTGAGCACCGACCACCCGTCGACGACGAGGAACACGTCGCCGTGGTCGCGCTCGCCGAACCGCTCCCCCGCGGCCCGGCGCCGCCGGAACGTCGCCACCGAGTCGATGCGGTGCTGGACGAACAGCCGCTCCCGCTCGTCGAGCAGCGAGGACACCTCGGCCACCAGCCGGGAGCACCGCTCGGTTTCCAGCCGGCCGGCGACCCCGCCGACGTGCGGCAGGTCGGCCAGCCCGGCGAGCGCGCCACCGCTGAAGTCGAGGCAGTACACCTGCACCTCGCGCGGGGTGTGGGTGAGCGCCAGCGAGGTGACGAACGTGCGCACCAGCGTGCTCTTCCCGCTGCGCGGGCCGCCCGCCACCGCGACGTGCCCCGCGGCATCCGCGAGAGAGGCCACGAGCAGGTCCTGGCGCTGCTCGGACGGCTTGTCGACCACACCCACCGGCACGACGAGCCGGCCGTTGCCCGACCACCCCACCGGGCCGAGCCCGCGGTCCGGGTCCACGCCGAGCGGGGGCAGCAGCATCGACACCGCCGGAGCCGTGTCGAGCGGCGGCAGCCACACCTGGTGCGGCGTGCCGCCCTGACCGCGGAGCACGTCGATCATCACGTCCATCACCGTCGGTGCCGTCGGCGACGGCTCGACGGCAGCGGCCGGCGCGGCGCTCAGCGGTGCCGGCACCGCGCCATCCCGCGCCGCGTCATCCCGCGCCACGTCATCCCGCGCCACGTCATCCGGCACCACGTCATCCGGCACCACGTCATCCGGCGTGGTGCCCGGCTCGGGGTCCGGATGCCGCAGCGGGCGGCCGGCGCCCAGCGTGAACCGCCCGACAGTGACCGGCCCGACGGGTGCCGCGGGGCCGGCGCGCCCGGTGGTGCGCGGCACCGGCAGCCGCGGCACGTGCACCGGGGCCGGCCCGGAGACGTACGCCGCCTTGAACCGCAGCAACGTCGAGGTGTCGACCCGCAGGAAGCCCGAGCCCGGCACCGGTGGCAGGGTGGCCGCGTCGGTCACGCCGAGGACCGAGCGCGACTCCGAGGCCGAGAACGTGCGCAGCCCGATGCGGTACGACAGGTGCGAGTCCAGGCCCCGCAGCCGGCCCTCGTCGAGGCGCTGCGAGGCCAGCAGCAGGTGCACGCCGAGGCTGCGCCCCAGCCGCCCGATCGTGACGAACAGGTCGATGAACTCGGGCTGCGCAGTGAGGAGCTCGCTGAACTCGTCGATGATGACCAGCAGGCTGGGCAGCGGCGGCAGGTCCGCTCCGGCCGCCCGGGCCCGCTCGTAGTCGCGCACCGAGGCGTGGTTGCCGGCATCCCGCAGCACCTCCTGGCGCCGCACCAGCTCGCCGTTGAGCGCGTCGCGCATGCGGTCGACCAGGGTCTTGTCGTCGGCGAGGTTCGTGATGACGGCGGCGGTGTGCGGCAGCGACCCGAGCCCGGCGAACGTCGCCCCGCCCTTGAAGTCGACGAGCACGAAGTTCACCGAGTCGGTGGAGTGCGTGGCGGCGATGCCCAGCACCAGGGTCCGCAGCAGCTCGCTCTTGCCCGCGCCGGTGGCGCCGACGAGCAGCCCGTGGGGCCCCATCCCGCCCTCGGCCGACTCCTTGAGGTCGAGCTCGACCGGCTCCCCGGACGCGTCGACGCCGAACGGGATCCGCAGCCGGGAACGGGCCGGCCGGGCCCGCCATGCGGCGGCGACGTCGAACCGCGTGAGGTCGTCGATCCCGAGCAGGTCGGGCAGGCCCATGTCGCCCGCGAGGTGCTGCTCCGGCTCCTCGCGCACCTCGCGGCGGCGTTCGCGGACGGCATGGGCCCGGGTCATCGACCGCGCCAGGGCCTCGGCCGCGGGCACCCCGAGATGGTCGGGCCGGCCGACGAGCGCGACACCCCTCGGCGTCGAGGTGCCGACCCGATCCGGCTCGACGACCAGTCGCATGCCGTACGGGCCCACCTGGCACCCGTCCCCCGCCAGGTCGATCACCGTCACGCCGGCCAGCCCGGTCTCGTCGCCGAGGACGCCCTCCCCCGTGGTGTCGCCTCCGTCGACGACGACCACGAGGTGCGGGCCGGCGGCGCCGGGAGTGCCCTGCTGGTCCGGCGGCGGGACGAACCGCGGCCGCGTCCCGAGCTGGTCGCCGAGGACCGCGGCGAGCTGCGAGAGACCAGGCGCCGCCTGGCGCACCGGCCCGAGCTCGTCCATGTCGGTCGGATGCAGCAGGTGCGGGAGCCATTTCGTCCACTCCCACACCGGAGACGCCTGCGGCGACACGCACAACGCGACGCGGACGTCCTGCGGGGAGTGGAACGTGACGAGCTGCGCCAGGAGCGAGCGGACCAGGCCCAGGGCCGCCGCGCGGTCGCCGTGCACGGCGACCCGCGGGAAGGACGCCAGCGACAGCGCGACCGGCAGGTCGTCGAGGACCGAGTAGGTGCGCAGCAGCTGCCGAAGCGCGGTGGCGGACACCGGGTCCAGGTCCTCGAGCGGGGCCGTGTCCGGCATCCGCAGGTCGCAGGCGAGCCGCTGCGGCCCGACACCCATCCGCACCTGGACGAAGGACGCGTCGCGTCGGCGACGGTCCCAGCGGCGTGCCCCCCGCGCGACGTCGGCCAGGTCGCTCGGCGCCGGATGCCGGTCGAGGAGCGCGCGGCGCTGCACCTCGGCGAGCTCGCGAACCTGGTCGCGGGTCTGGTCGAGCCACCGGAGGTAGTCGCGCCGTTCGTCGTTCAGCTGCGCCTTGCTCGCCGACGACCGGCCCATGACCGCGAAGGCGACCATGCCGACGAGCACCGTGCCGTACAGCACCCCGTAGACGACGAGCATGGGACCACCGCGAGAAGCCATGGTGGAGAACGACATTGCGCCCATGCCGAGCATCATCGGGATCATGAACAGCATCTGCCCGCCGCCACCCTGCATGAACGAGCCGGAGCTCGGCCGGGGTAGCAGAGGCGGTGGCTGCAGCGGGATCTCGGCCGGCCCCGGCGAGCCTGTCGTCGGCCGCCCGGCCACTCGAACGGGTTGGACGCTCATTCGGCCAGCGTATGCTCAGCGCCCGATTCGATCGAGGGGCCGACCGCCCGCCGACTCACGGAGGTGCCATGAACCAGGGGATCTCGGTTCTCGTCCCACGACGGGTGACGGTGGTCGCCCCGCACACCAGGGTCGACGTGTCGCTGCCCGCGCAGGCCACCCTCGCCGAGGTCGCGCAGGAGCTGGCGCCCCTCGTCGGCCTGGACACCGAGGACGACCGCGGCATGGCGGTGTCGTGGTCGCTGACGACGCTGCTCGGCGACCGGCTCGAGCCGGACCGCAGCGTGGTGGCGTCCGGCCTGCGGGACGGCGACGTGCTCTACCTGCGGTCGGCCGACCGGGCCCTGCCGCCACCGGTCTACGACGACGTCGTCGACGCGGTGGCGACGACCACGCGGGTCGCGAGGATGCAGTGGGGGCCGGACGCGACGCGGACGGCCGTGCTGCTGGGAGGGCTGGCCGTGCTGCTCGGCGGGCTGGCCCTCCTGCTCGCTGCCGGGCCCCCGTGGGAGGCGCTCGTGCGGGCCGGTGCGGTGGTCACCGTCGTCCTGCTGGTCGCCACCTGGCTGCTGGCCCGCTCCATGGACCAGCGCGGACTGGCTCGATGGACGGCGGGAGCGGCATGGTGCTGGGCGGTGACGGCGGCCTCGGTCGCCGCCCTCGCCGACGCGCCGGTCACCGGGATCGGTGCACGGTCGCTCCTCGCCGGCGGCACCGCCGCGGTCGTCGTGTCGGCCGTCTGCCTCGGGGTGCTCGGCGCGCGCTGGTACCCGGCGGGCGGAGCAGGCGTGGTGGGCGCACTGGCCGCGGCGGGCGCTGCCGCCACGATGCTGTTCGGCGTGCCCCTCGCCCGCACCGCGGCCGTGCTCGGGTGCGTCCTGCTGCTGGTCCAGCCCGCTCTCCCGGCCCTGGCCATGCGCTGGGCCCGGCTGCCCCAGCCGCCGGTACCGCGCGACACCTCGACGTTCCGCGCGGTGAACCGGCCCGACTGGAGCGTGTCCGTGGAGTCGCAGACGGTCGGTGCCCGGCAGGCGCTGACCGCCCTGCTCGCCGCCGTGTCGGTGGTCGTCGCCGCGTGCGGGTCGGTGCTCTCCTCCGAACCCGATCTCGACGGGAGCGCGTGGATGCCGTGGCTCGCCGCCGCCCTGGCGGGCGGGCTCGCGCTCCGGACGAGACACACCGTGCACACCGGTCCGCGAGCGGTGATGCTCGGCGCGGCTGCCGTGAGCGGTGCGGGCGCGCTCACCGCGCTCGCCGACGGGCTCGACCGGTCGGTGCTCGGCGCGCTGGTCACGGCGGTGACCGTCGGTGTCGTCCTCGTCCTCCTGCTGGTCGTGCGCACGCCCCCACGGGAGCCGTCGCCGTACCGCGGGCGCGCCCTGGACGTCGCCGAGATGCTCGTGCTCGCCGCCCTGCCGCTGTTGTGCCTCGGAGCGCTCGACGTGTACGCGCTGGTGCGCGGCATCGGCGGCTGAGCAGGCCGCGCAACGATCGGCAGCCGAGCGGGTCGGCGGCCTCCGCCGGCCGAGCAGGTCCGCGGCATCCGCAGCCGGACGGGTCGGCGCCATCAGCGGCCGAGCAGGTCCGCGGCATCCGCGGCCGAGCATGGCAAGCCGGTTCGTGTCGTCGGCAGTTATGCCGACCTCGTTCACGGCCGTCGTGACGTCGGCGGCCTCGCCCGGCCGTCCTAGCCTCGGAACGACGCCAACCGATGCCATCGTGGAGGACCACTCGTGGAGGAGTTCGACGACATCCTCGCCCAGATCTCCTCCGAGCGACGGGCGCTGCAGCGCGCCGACTCCGTGCTGGCGTCGAACCGGGCGGTCGGGCGCAGCCGTGACCGCCTCGTCGCGGTCCGGCTCGGCGGGGCCGGACGTCTCGACGGCCTCGACATCGACCCCGACGCCCTCGACCGGCACGACCACCGCTCGCTCGCCGCAGCGGTACTCGAGGCATGGAACGACGCCACCAGCCGAGCCACTCGTCAGCTCGCCGACGCCTGCCCGGAGATCTTCGGCTCCCTCGGCGTCGACGACCGCGACGGCTCCACCGCCGACCGGCCCACCCGCCCGATGCCGGATGACGCGACCCGCCCGGCATCCGCCCCGCAGCGCACCGACGTCGCCGTCCAGGCCTGGGAACGCGGCATCGCCTGAACGATGACGGCTACCAGTGCCGGGACCGCAGGTCCGACAGTGACGAGATACCTGAGCAGGCGCAGCGTGGTGAGAGCCTCGGCTGCGTTCGCCGCCGGGATGGCGTTCGCCGACAGCGCCGGCCGTCGCCGGTGTTAGGGAATCGGCTCCGGTCCGGGACGGTGCCGCTCAGGAGAGAACCTTCGAGCAGAAGCTCAGGAGAGAACCTTCGAGCAGAAATGGAGTACCTCGCATGAGAAGACCGTCCCATCCGGTGAGTGGCGGAGTCCTCGCCGTCGTCGTCGTGGCAGCCGGACTGGCGCTCAACGGCGCCGCGGGCGGCGCCGCCCCTCCTGACCGCTCCGGCGACCGCGGCACCCGTCTCGCGCAGGCCGCCGACATCGTCGAGCTCGAGCAGGCCATGGCGTCCTACGGCCCGGCTCAGGACGTCGCCTATCGCAACTACGCCGACCCCGTAAAGGCGAAGCGGGAGTGCGTCGCCGGGTTCGGCAAGGCCTTCGCCGCGGACGCCGACATCTCCATCCGGCTGCTCGGCGGCGCCCCGATCCAGCGGACCCGCTCGCTCGGTGCATGGTGCGACTTCCTCGAGACGTTCTCCACCGAGAACGGCATCTCGAGTACCCGGCACCTCATCGGCAACGTCGAGGTCCGGCTGACTGGGCGGGACCGCGCGGTGGTCACTGCGGCCGGCACCACTCCTCATTTTCTCGCGGTCGGTCCCGCCGCTACGGC
>JBOFLR010000378.1:0-1836 GCA_051657965.1 Dermatophilaceae bacterium | reverse complement strand
CACCCGGCTCATCCGCGGCATCCGCCACCCCGACCGTGTCGTCCAGCGCAGTGGGGTCGTCTCCGGTCATGGAGTCGACCGGGACCTCGGCGGCCGAGTCGAGGCGGTCGGACGAACGCAGGTCGTCATCGACATCGTCGACCGGCTCGACCGGCTCGGCCGACACGTCGACGCCGGTGTCCCGGCCGGTCGTGGAATCGGCGGATGACGCGGCATCGGAGACCACATCGGCCTGCTCGCCGAGCGAACCATCGGCCACCACGTCGCCAGGGGCGGCGGCAGCAGCCGGCTCGTCGATCGGTTCCGGCTCGAACGTGGCAGCCATGCCGCTCTCGGCCCGGACGGCAGGTGGGTACTGGCCGTCGGACTCGTCCTCGACCTCGCGCGCCGGCGTCGACTCGTCGTCGCCATCGGGCTCGAGCACCACCTGGTCGCTGGTCATGGTGTCGTGCGGGCCGCCCCACTCACCGGGAGGCGACTCGACATCCTCGGACAGCTCGACGCGCTCGCTCTCGGACAGACCGGTGTCACTCACCTCCACCGTCGCGACATCGTCCTCCGCTGGGAGGGGCGACGGGTCGGTCCCGTCGGTCGGGAACCGGTCGTCGACATCCACCGGGGTCACCTGCGCTGCCGACGTCTCGCCGTCAGCGTCCACCGGCGCCACCTGCGCTGCCGACGTCTCGCCATCAGCGTCCACCGGCGCCACCTGCGCTGCAGACGTCTCGCCATCAGCGTCCACCGGCGCCACCTGCGCTGTGGACGTCTCGCCGTCAGCGTCCACCGGCGCCAGTGGCGCCTCGGGCGTCCGCTCTGCCGGATCAGCGAGCGCCACGTCGGCTGTCACCGTGTCAGCGGGTTCCACGTCCGCTGCCGCCTCATCGGCGGTCTCGGTTGGCGACGACCGGTCGGGTACACCGGCGTCGTCTCGCCAGTCGGTGGCTGCCGCGATGCGCTGGCTGCGCTGCTCGTCGGGGCCGTCGGCCACCGGGGTCGACCACGGCGACCAGTCGCCTGCCGCCGGCTCCAGCGGTACTCGGGTGTCGACGACATCGTGCTCCGGACCGGGCTCGACCTGAGAGTCGGCCGTCGTCGCGCCCGTCCCCGGCGCTTCTGCACCTGTCTCAGAGGGTGCCGCGCCGCTCCCGGCCGTCACCACCTGACTCCGGCCAGGCACCGCATCGTCCTCAGCCGGTAGTGCAACGCTCTCGGCCGGCACCGCATCATCATCCTCAGCCGGTAGTGCAGTGCTCTCGGCCGGCACCGCATCGTCCTCGACCGATCGCGCATCACTCTCGGCCGGCACCTCGAGTCCCTCCGGCTCGGACACCAGGCCCACCTTCTTCTCGGGTTCGGTCATCGACATCGGTTCCTCCTCGAACTCGACTGGCAGCTCGGACGAGTGATCCGGCTCCTGTGACTCGGTCGCCGTCGCCGCCTCAGCGCCGGTCGCCGGCGGCGTAGGCCCTTCCGGCATCCGGTCGTCGGACTGCTCCTCAGCCGAGATCCGGTCGTCGGACTGCTCTTCGGCCGCAGATCCGGCCGGGATCTCGGCTGCGAGCGCCGGTGTATCGCCAGGATCCTCCACCTTTACGTCCGCCTCCACGTCCGCGTCGGCGACATCGGACCGCCACCACGGCGACACAGGGGCGACATCCGCCGGCGCGGCATCCACGGGCGCGACATCCGCCGGCGCGGCATCCCCCGGTGCAGCATCCGCAGAGATGGCAGGCGAGCCGGCGGACGCCATCGCGGCACTCGTCGTGGCCGGCCGAGGAATCGACCGTCCCAACCGCTCCACGTGCTCGCTCATGTCGACCGGGCCTGCGGGCACCG
>JBOFLR010000377.1:0-2315 GCA_051657965.1 Dermatophilaceae bacterium | reverse complement strand
CCGAACGAGCAGCCGCATGTGGAGTCCCGCTGATGCGGGGTTGACGCGCTCTACGCGAAGCTCATGGTCCTTCGCCATGATGACGTGTACGTACTCGAGGAGCGGGTCGGGCACGTAGCCGAGGCGCGTTCCGGCAGTGTTCACCAGCAGCGCGCGCGGGTTGACCGGGTTGTGAGGCTCGCACCGCAGGGTGAGCTGCATGCCAGGAGGGAGGTCGTCGATGGCCGCGCGCTCCTCGGGCTCGAGGTAGCGCACGCCATGGACGAGGAAGAGCATGTCGACGTGACCTGGCTCCGGCAGCGGGGTGAGCTCGTAGGTGTCTCCGGTGCGGCTGCCGCCGGACACACCGAGGACCTCGAACGGACCTGCCTCGCGGGGGCCCCAGGCGCTCCAGGGTCTCGGCTTGGTCGGGGCGGCGCGGGTCCAGGACGCGCATCGCGAAGATCGGGAGCAGCGTCGCCTCGTGGGGCTGATGTTGCGGGAGAGGACGCCGACCTGCCCGTCGCAGATCGCGTAGTGGCACTCGGCTGCCGGGAGGCCGAGGGCACCAGACAGTCGAGAGGAGACGACCTCGGCGACGTCCGTCAAGGCACGATCGGACCCATCGCCGGTCGTCTGGCGTGACTTCCACAGCCAGTGGGCCTCACGAGGAGCGTCCGCGTCGACGGCGAGCCAGCGTTTGTCGGGGTCGCGCCCTCCAGGCTCGTCCCGGATGACCGCCCACCCCGAGACGTCGATCTCCCTCACCGGACCTCCTCGGTCACCCAGCGTGCTTGCCGGGTCTGGTCAGCAGCACGCCGGCCGAGCCCACGGGCCTGGGCGGATGACGCCCGCTCACCGGTGCGAGGAGAGCGGGCGGCCCGGGTCGAGGAGCGATCGAAGGTCAGGGCCGTGCAGCGGGACATGGGCCCACTCGAGCTCGACGGTGCCGTCACCACGCGCCCGCACCAGGACTCGGTGCGGTGTCTCGACCAGCCGCAGGTCGGCCTCGAACGCTCCGTCGGCGTGCCAGCCACCCGACGCCGCCACGACGAGGTCACCGCGGTCGAACGGAGCCCGCGTGTCGAGCCATCGCCCGTCGCCGACGTCCACGGTGAGGTCGGTGCCACCTCGCTCGACGGTGAGGCGGTACGCCGGCGGGCCGGCGTCGGCAGCGGGAGTGCGCGTCATCCGCACACCGGTGTAGGCGTCGGGAAGGCGGGTGTCGGACGGTGGCCGGGCGCTGCGCGGTGGTCGAGCGTCCGATGTCCTCGTCCACGCCGCGGCACCGGGCCCGGTGGCGCTCGACCGCAGGGCCGGCACCGAGAGGGTACGCATGCGCTCGGCGAGAGCGATGTCGGCGGTGGTGGTGGTGGTAGCGGTGGCGGTGGTCTCGCCAATGTCGGTGGTGGCGCCGGTGTCGGTGGTCTCGCCAATGTCGGTGGTGGCGCCGGTGTCGGTGGTCTCGCTGGTGTCGGTAGCGGTGTCGCCGGGGCGGTCGAACGCCGGCAGCAGGTGCTGCCACACCAGGTCGAGCACGGCCTGCATCTCCGCGGTCTCGGAGGTGATGGCGAGCACGGCGTCCTGCTCGGGCAGCACGACCATGAGCTGCCCGTAGGCGCCGTCGCCGCGGTAGCCGTGTCGCGCGTTCCAGAACGAGCAGCCGTAGCCCTGGCGCCAGTCGGGGTTCGCGCCCGGCTCGCGGTTCGGCAGGCCGGTCGGCGCGGTGGCGCCCGCGACCCAGCCGGCCGACAGCAGCTGCGCGCCGGCGAGCCGGCCGTGGTCGAGGTAGGTCTGGGCGAGGCTCAACAGGGCGTCGGTGCCGAGGTGCAGGCCGGAGAAGCCCAGCTCGCGCCCGGTGGCGGTGCGGTGCCAGCGCACCCGGTCCGCCCCGCCCGGGTCCAGGGCCGGCAACATACGGTGCCGCAACAGGTCGAGCACCCCGATGCCGGTCACGGCACGCACGACGGATGCGGCGAGGTACGTCGCCACCTGGTTGTAGGCCCACGCGGTACCCGGCTCATGCTCGGGCTCGGCGGCGAGGATCGCCGCCAGGACCGGGTCGGTGGCGTCATCCGACGCAGTGCGTGACGCCCGGACCACCGGCGCGGTCCAGGCCTCGGCGTCATGGCCGGTCGCCATGGTCAGGCAGTGCCCCACCGTGAGGCGCCGGTAGCGCTCGGAGACCTCGGCCCCAGGCGGCAGGTCGCCGGCGAGCAGCTCGAACACCCGGTCCTCGAGGGAGAGCCGGCCCTCGTCGACGAGCAGCCCCACCGCGGTCGCGGTGAACGACTTGCTCAGGGAGTACACGAGCTGGATCCGCTCGGCCGCGTACG